>JANMZP010000063.1:0-36105 GCA_031383435.1 Betaproteobacteria bacterium
TCCTCGTTGATCAGCTTCTCGGGCAGGTGGTCGTTGATTTCCTGGTGCGTCAGGAAGCCGCGCGTCTTGCCCATCTTGATGAGCGTCTTCAGCTCCTGGCGGCGTTTGGCGGCTTCTTCTTCGGTGAGGGTGGTTTCTTCCAAACCGAATTCACGCATCAGCGCGCGTTCTTTGGCGCGCGAAACCTTCATGCGCAGCGGCTTGGCCTTGACGACCTTCTCGCCTTCGACATCGGCCCCTGCAACCACTTCGGTTTCCGATTCGACTTCGACTTCGCCCTCCAGATCGGCCTCGATGTCGGCCATGTCCAGCTCTTCAACCGCCGATGCCTTCTTTGCGTCTACGGCCTTCTTGGCGGGCTTGCCGCTCTTGGCGTCCACCTTGGCGGCCTTGGCATCGACCTTGGCGGGCTTGGCATCGACCTTGGCGGGCTTGGCGTCAGCTTTCGCGGCCTTCGGTGCTGCGGCCTTGGTCTTGCCCTCGGGCTGAACGGTCAGCGCCTTGGCGGGTGCTTTCAAGGGCTTGGCGGCCGGTGCGGCGGCAGGCTTGGCCAGCTTGGTCTCGACAGATTTGGAGGCGGGGGCGGCGGTCTTCTTGGCGGTCATGCGGTTCCTCGGGGCATCAGCGGGCGGCAGCGGGCGTCACGGGACTTGCGTGCGGGATGCGCGCGCCACCGCCGAAATCATCGGCGGCGGGGCACGAGACCACGCAAGTCGGGCAGGCAAGCTCGTGTGAACCTTGCGGGTGGGCAGCGTTCCGGGTTGGCGGAGAAGCGGGGGAGCGGGTGACCGGTGTTGCCCTTTTTCGAAGGGGGTGGTCGGGGCTCAAGAATCCCGTCAGTTTTGCTGCTGTCACGCCTGTTATCACGTGGGCTGTCACGCTTGCCGCAGCGACAAACCGTGGATTGTATCCGCAGCCTAGTGAAATCAACGCCTTGCGGGATGTTGGTCGGCCATTTCGCGCTCGGCTTTGCGGTGTTCGCGGATGCGCGCGTCGAGGGCGCTGATGCGCTGCAACTGCTCGCGTTCGGTGTGGCCTTCGGCGATCAAGGTCTCCATGTCCTGGCGCAGGCTGGCAATCCACATGCGGTGCAACACCAGCCGCAGGTCGTCAAAACCCTGCTCCTCGTCGTCCACGGCGGCCTGCACCCAGGCGCGGGCCTCGGCACCCCAGGCTTCTTCACCGAGCAGGGGGTCGAGTGCCGCCCAGGTCAACGGGCCGTGCTCCATCAGCTGGCGTTCCAGCCAGGACACCGCCAGGCCGTGCGTGCCACCCAGGTCGTGCAGCAGCGCCTGGTCTTCACCGGACAAACGCTCCAGCCAGTCGGCATGCCGCAGCAGCAGGCGCAGGGCCAGGTCGGCGGTGCCGGCCGGAGCCTGGCGGCCTGAGCGTCGCGCCGCTGCTGTCGTGGACGCCGTCAGCGCAGGTGTTCGGCCGGCCGTGCGCTGGTGTCCAGTTGTCGCTGCGGCTGCGGTGCCCCACAGCGAACTCAGGTCGGCGGGTTCCAGCTGCGCCTGGCGGGCCAGTTCGGGCAGCAGTTGTCGCTTCAAGGCACCGTCCGGCAGTGCCATCCACAAAGGCTTGGCCTGGGCCAGCATGCGGGCACGGCCTTCGGCGGTTTGCAGATCGGCGTCTGCGCTGGCCTGGGCCACCAGTTGCCGCGATAGCGGCACGGCCTGCGTGACCTGCTGCTCGAAGGCCTCAGAGCCGCGTTCGCGGACGTAGCTGTCAGGGTCGTGTTCGGGCGGCAGAAAGAGAAAACGCACGGTCCGCAGATCGCTGGCGTGGGGCAGCGAAGCCTCCAGCGCGCGGCCCGCAGCACGCCGCCCGGCGGCGTCGCCGTCGAAGCTGAAGACCACCGAATCGGTGTGGCGGAAGAGCTTTTGCACGTGGTCGACGGTGCAGGCCGTGCCCAGCGTGGCGACGGCGTTTGCGAAGCCGGACTGGGCCAGAGCCACCACGTCCATATAGCCTTCGACGACCAGCGCATAGCCCTTGTCGCGCAGTGCCTGGCGGGCCTCGAACAGGCCATACAGCTCGCGGCCTTTGCTGAACACCGGCGTCTCGGGCGAGTTCATGTACTTGGGTTTGCTGTCGTCCAGCACGCGCCCGCCGAAGCCGATCACCGTGCCGTCCACCGAGCGGATGGGGAACATCACGCGGTCGCGGAACCAGTCGTATCGGCTGCGTTCGGCACTGGCTTCCTCGCTGTGTTCAGCGGGCTTGTCGACGGCTTTGTCGGTCACCGCGTGGCCGGGGTCTTCGGCCTCTTTCAGGCGCACCAGGCCGGCTTCTTCCAGCAGCGGGTCGTCATAGCGCGGGAATACGCCAGCCAGCGTGCGCCAGCCCGGCGGCGCATAGCCCAGGCCGAAGCGCGCGGCGACGCTACCGGTCAGGCCGCGTCGCTTCAGGTAGTCCACGGCGCGCGGCGTGGCGCGCAGTTGGGTGCGGTAGAAATCGGCTGCCTTGGTGAGCACATCGCCCAGCGAAGACCGGCGCTCGCGCAGCGTGTTGCGCCGCTCGCGTTCATCGGGGCTGACCTGCTCTTCGGGCACCGTCAGACCCACGCCCTGGGCCAGGTCGCGCACCGCCTCGACGAAGCTCAGGCCCAGGTGTTCGGTGAGGAAACGGATGGCGTCGCCGCTGGCCCCGCAACCGAAGCAGTAATAGAACTGCTTGGACGCGCTGACCGAAAAGCTGGGCGACTTTTCGCCATGGAAGGGGCACAGCCCCATGAAATTGGCGCCGCCTCGCTTCAATTCGACGTGGCGGCCGACCACCTCGACGATGTCGACGCGGGCGATCAGTTCTTGCAGAAAGGGGGCTGGAATCACCGGCCGAGTCTAGTCGGCAGGCCCGTTCTGACGCCTTCAGGCCAGCTGTTGCGGCGCTGTGTTGGGCGGCTCGGCGGGCGACAGGGAAAACATGCCGCGGTAGTCACGCACCCACTGCGCCACCAGCGCCGCCGGCATGGGTGCGGCGATGCCCGTGCCCTGGCCGATGTCGCAGCCCAGGTCGAGCAAGGTGCGCGCCTGCGCCGGCGATTCCACGCCCTCGGCTACCACGGTGCAGCCGAAGGTGCGCGCCAGGCCGATGACGCCTTCGACGATGGCGCGGTCTTGCGTGTCGTCGAGCATGTGGTGCACGAAGCTGCGGTCGATCTTCAGCACGTCCACCGGCAGGCGCTTCAGGTAGGTCAGCGTCGAATAGCCGGTGCCGAAATCGTCCAGCGCGAACTTCACGCCAATGCCCTGGCAGCGCGCCACCAGGGCGGACGTGGCCTCGATGTCGGCATGGGCCGCCGTCTCCAGCATTTCCAGCTCCAGCCGGGTCGCCAGCATCTCGCCGTGGCGGGCCAGCAGTTCTGACAGCCGCAGCGCGAAATCGGGTTCCTGCAGGTGGCGCGCCGAGATGTTCACGCTGACCGAGAAATCGAAGCCCTTGCGCCGCCATTGCGACAGGTGTTCCAGCGCCTGCGCCAGCACCCAGTCGCCCACACGCGACGACAGGCCGGTGTTTTCGATGAGCGGCAAGAATTGCAGTGGCGCAATCAAGCCCTGCTGCGGGTGTTCCCAGCGCAGCAGCGCTTCGAAACCCAGCACGCGGCCGCTGCGCATGTCGACCTTGGGTTGGTAGTGCAGGACGAATTCCTGCTGGTCCAGCGCCTCTTGAATGCGCCCGATGGCCATCACGCGCTGCTCGGTGCGGCGGCGGTGTTCGGGGTCGAAGAAGAGGTAGCCGTTGCGGCCCGACTGCTTGGCGCCGTACATCGCGTGGTCGGCGTGGCGCAGCAGGGTGTCGGCGTCGCTGCGGTCCACCGGATAGACCGTGGCACCCATGCTGGCCGTGATCTGCACGCTGTCTTGCGCCGGGTCGATGGCGTAGGGCAGCGAGACCACCCGCAACACGCGTTCAACCGCCAGCCGTGCTTCTTCGAGCGTGCCGGCGCGCAGCAGCAGCACGAACTCGTCGCCGCCCAGGCGGGCGGCCGAATCGGTCCAGTTCTCGCGGCTGCGCAGGGCGCTTCGCAGGCGACCGGCCAGTTCGGCCAGCAGGCGGTCGCCAGCAGCGTGGCCATAGCGGTCGTTGACCGGCTTGAAGCGGTCCAGGTCGAGGTAGCAGACGACCAGCAGGTAGCCATCGCGGTCGGCGGCGCGCATCGCGTCGTCGAGCAATTGCGACAGCCGGGCTCGGTTGGGCAGGCGGGTCAATTCGTCGAAATGGGCCTGCCGCTCCAACTGTTCACGCTGGGCCTGCTGCTGGGTGATGTCGCTGATCACCAGCACGTGGTAGCGCAGGTCCTGACCGGGGCCCAGCACGGTTGAAATCGTGGTTTGCAGCGTGCACAGCTCGCCGTTGCGACGGCGTTCCAGCAGTTCGCCGCGCCAACTGCCGGTGTCGCGCAGGCTGCCCCACATGGCGGCGCGCTGCTGCCGCGCTACCGGGTCGGCCGGGGTCGGGCGCAGCAGCGAGGGCACCGTGCCCAGCACCTCCTCGCGCGGCATGCCCAGGATCTGCGTGTAAGCGGCGTTCACGTCCAGGGCGCGCAGGTCGGCGTCGGTGATCAGCAGGCCTTCCGACAGGTGCTGGAACAGGCTGACCGACATCAGTTGCCGTTCCTGCGCGTCGTGCCTTTGCTGCACGTCGGCCAGCGTGGCCAGCAGGCGCACCGGCAGGCCTTCGCCGTCGCGCTCGATGACCATCATCGTGACTTCAACCCAACGCCAGCCGCTGCCCTGTGGCATGCGCAATTCCAAGGTGCGGCGGCCGGCGTCGCCAGCGGTCAGCGCGGCCATGGCTTCAGTGATGGTGTGGCGGTCTTCGGGATGCACCTGGGCCAGCCAGGCGGCCGGCGTCCAGGCCTTGCCGGCATGGGACGTCAGCGAACGCCAGGCGGCCGACGCGAAGCTGGCTTCGCGTTGCAAATGCCAGTCGGCGACGCCCAGGCGCGAGCCGTCGAGCGCCCACTCCCAGCGCTGCGAGCGGCCACGCCATTCGACCATCGAGGCATAGGTCATCAATGCAATCGCCAGGGCGGAAGCCATCCACGCGGCCAACGCCGGCGCCGGGCTGCCGCCCAGGCCCCACATGGACAGCCCTGCGCTGGCCGTGGACGCGACCAGCAGGCCGGCTGCCAGCAAGCCGGTGGCGGCCAGTGCGAGTTGACCGCGCAAGGCCAGTGCGGCCACCACCACATGGGGTGCAAACAGCGCCAGCACGGCGAGCGGTGAGCGTTCGGTGGTGGCCATCCACAGCAACCACAGCACCCCGACCATGGCGGCCAGCCCGCTGGCACTTTGTTGCCAGGCTGTGCCGCGGTGCAGGGCGCGCAGCATGCTGCGGTCGAAGGCCAGCACGGCCACGGCGATGGTCAGCATGCCCAGCGCCAGCACACACCAACCGGCGGCCAGGCCGCCGAAGGCGGGCAGCCCGACACCGCGCACCAGCGCAGTCCACGCCGAACCGGCCACCGCCAAAGGCAGTGCCGCGCCGATGACCACGGTGCAGGTCAGTGCGGCGACGTCGGCCGCACGTTCCAGCCGGGCGTCGAAACGCAGGCGGCGCAGCATGCCCTGCGCGCCCAGTGCGGCCAGCGCCAAACCCAGCACGGCGGCGGCCGCGGTGGCGAGGCTCCAGTTCAGTCCCGGCAAGGCCGCGAAGCAGCCCAGCAGCACACCCAACAGGGTGGCGTGGCCAAAGCGCCAATAGGCGGCCAGCGCCAAGCCAGCGGGCAAGGTCAAGGCATTCCAGGGGGCCAGCGGCAGGCACAAGGCCCCGAGATATGCCAGCAGAAATGACGCCAGGGCCGCCACGGCGGCGCGCAAGGCGGTGTTGGCGCTGAGCGTCCAGCCTGAAAAATGCAGGCGTGTCGGTGATGCGGCGCTGTTTGGCGGTGCAGCGTCCGGGTCGGCGTCCGGTGGACGCGAACCCGGGTCAGGAATCAAGGGGCCGCCGCGGAAACTTCATCGATGTCCACGGTGCGCGCGGCGGCAACCCAGGCGGTTTAGACCGCGAATTCCGACAAGGCGCGGCCCGAGGCCAGCGCGGCGGTCAGCCACTTCGGCTTCAAACCGCGGCCCGACCAGGTGTCGCCAGTGGCCGCGTTGTGGAACTTGGCGGCAACCTTGCTGGTGGCTTTCTTCGGTGCGCCGGCGGCTTTGCTGCTGCTGCCGATGTCAGCCAGCGTGAGGCCATATTCGGCCATCATCGCCTTTACTTTGCCCACGGCTTCGCTGCGCTGTTCGCGCTGCACGTCGGCAATCTGCTGTTCGAGCGCAGCCTTCTGGGCCAGGAGATCGGTGAGCTGGTTTTTCGTCATGAATCATCTCTAAGAATGAAAAGGGAATGGCGAATATACGTCAATTCGATATTCATGCCGATCAGGGCCAACCGCAGCCTGTGTAAAAAAGTATCAGGCGGCCGGCGGTACGTAGCCGGCAGCCTGATCGACGGCACCGCCGAAAAAGAACTGTTCCATCTGGCGGGCCAGATACTGCCGGGCCCGGGCGTCTGCCAGATTCAGGCGGTTTTCATTGACCAGCATGGTCTGGTGCTTCTTCCACAGCTCGAAGGCTTCCTTGCTGACGCCGTCATATATGCGCTTGCCCAGTTCGCCCGGGTAGGGAGAAAAACCCAGACCTTCGGCTTCTTTTTTCAGATAAACACATTGCACCATGCGGGTCATATCAGGGTCTCCAATCAGTTCAGTTTTTTGACCAGCACTTGCGAGCGCCGGTCCCAGTTGTACTTGCGCTTTCGCGCTTCGGGCAGCCATTCCGGGTCCACCGGGCTGAAGCCCCGCTTGATGAACCAGTGCATGGTGCGTGTGGTCAGCACGAAGAGGCTGTCCAGACCCAGCGCACGGGCCCGCTGCTCGATCCGTTTGAGCAGCAATTCGCCGTCACCCTGACCCTGGGTGAGCGGCGACACCGTCAAGGCCGCCATTTCTGCGGTGCGCGCTTCCGGATAAGGGTACAGCGCCGCGCAGCCAAAGATGATGCCGTCGTGCTCTACCACGCTGTAGTAGCCGATGTCGCGTTCGATTTCGGTGCGCTCGCGGCGCACCAGCGTGCCGTCGCGTTCGAAGGGTTCAATCAGTTGCAGGATACCGCCGACATCGTCGGACGAGGCCTCGCGCAGGCTTTCCAGTTTCTCGTCCACCACCATGGTGCCCACGCCATCGTGGGTGAAAACTTCCAACAGCAAGGCACCGTCGGCTGCGAAGGGCAGGATGTGCGAACGCTCCACGCCGCCTTCGCAGGCCTTCACGCAATGCTGCAGGTAGAAAGCGGCGTCGGTGGGTTGCGTCGGGGCGGGCAGGGCGGCCAGCAGGCGTTTCGCGTCGGCCAGCGCCAATTCGGTGTCGATGGCGCTTTCCGGGTCGGCCTGGTCTTCGCGGATACCGGCGATCTCGCTCATGAAAACCAGTTTGTCGGCCTGCAACGCAATGGCGGCGGCCACCGCCACGTCTTCCATCGTCAGATTGAAAGCCTCGCCGGTGGGTGAAAAGCCGAAAGGGCTCAGCAGCACCAGCGCGCCGATTTCAATGGCCCGCTGGATGGCCGCCTGGTCGACCTTGCGAACCAGGCCGCTGTGGATGAAATCGACGCCCTCGACGATGCCCACCGGCCGCGCCGTGAGGAAGTTGCCCGACACCACGCGCACCGTGGCGTTGGCCATCGGGGTGTTCGGCAAACCCTGCGAAAACGCGGCTTCGATTTCGAAACGCAACTGCCCGGCGGCTTCCTGTGCGGCGTCCAGCGCCACCGAATCGGTGATGCGGATGCCGCGCGCATAGCGCGAGACATGGCCCTTGGCCGCCAGTTGTTCCGTGACTTGCGGCCGAAAGCCATGCACCAGCACCAGCTTGATGCCCATGGCGTGCAGGATGGACAGGTCTTGCACGAACGTGTTGAGCTTGCCCGCAGCGATGGCCTCGCCGGCCAGCGCCACCACAAAGGTCTTGCCGCGGTAGGCGTGGATATAGGGCGCGACCGCGCGAAACCAGGGGACAAAGGTGTGGGGGAAAACTAGACTCATGCTGCGCGGGATTGTGCCGCAGCATGCGGTCTCCCCACCCCACCAAGGAGAGAGCGATGGACGTGTTCAAGACCCCGGGCGCCTTCAGTTGGAGCGAGCTGACCACCACCGATCCGGATGCTGCTGCTGCGTTCTACAGCCAGTTGTTCGGCTGGACGGTCAAGGCCCCCGATGCCGCGATGGGCGACTACCGCGTGGTCAACATCGGCGAGCAAGGCGTTGCCGGCATCATGGCCATGCCGCCCGGCGCGCCGCCGATGCCGCCGCATTGGGGCAGCTACGTCACAGTGGCCGACGCCGACCAGACCGCTGCACAGTGCCTGGCGCTGGGCGGCCAGGTGCTCGTGCCGGCGATGGACATCCCGAACGTTGGCCGCATGGTGGTGCTGCAGGACCCGCAAGGCGCGGTCATCAGCGCGATCGCCTACAGCATGGGGTGAAGCACGCGGGGGGCCTGCGGCGGACATAATCCGCGCCCCGTGAAGCCTCCCCGCACCGGGCCGCCCGTTCCGGCGACCCCCATCCCCCCCATCCACTACCCCGAGGCGCTGCCGGTCTCGGCGCGGCGGGATGAGATTGCGCGCGCTATTTCGCTCAACCCGGTTGTCATCGTCTGCGGTGAAACGGGTTCGGGCAAGACCACGCAATTGCCCAAGATCCTGCTCGAACTGGGGCGCGGCCTGGGGGCGGGCGGCAAGGGTTTGATCGGCCATACGCAGCCGCGGCGCATCGCCGCCAGCAGCGTGGCCAAGCGCATCGCCGACGAACTGCAGAGCCCGCTGGGCGACGTGGTCGGCTACAAGGTGCGCTTTCAAGACCGCCTGCAGCCCGGCGCCAGCGTGAAGCTGATGACCGACGGCATCCTGCTGGCCGAGACCGAGCGCGACCCGCTGCTGCGCGCCTACGACACGATCATCATCGACGAGGCGCACGAGCGCAGTCTGAACATCGACTTCCTGCTGGGCTACCTGCGCCAGTTGCTGCCGCGCCGGCCCGACCTGAAGGTGGTGGTCACCTCGGCCACCATCGACGCCGATCGCTTCGCGCAGCACTTCGCCAGCATCCGTGGGCCGGCCCCGGTGATCATGGTTTCGGGCCGCCTGTTTCCTGTCGAGCAGCGCTGGCGGCCCTATGAGGAGAAGCGCGATTTCGACCAGAGCGATGCCATCGCCGACGCGGTCGATGAGTTGTGGCGAGAGGGCCCCGGCGACATCCTCGTCTTCCTGCCCGGCGAGCGTGAAATCCGCGAAGCCGCCGACCACCTGCGCCGCCACCTGGCGCAGACGCACAAGGGCGGCCCGTTGCCCGAGGTGCTGCCGCTGTTCGCACGCCTGAGCCCTGCCGAGCAGGACCGCGTCTTCGAGGCCGGCAATGGTCGGCGCATCGTGCTGGCGACGAACGTGGCCGAGACCTCGCTGACGGTGCCCGGCATCCGCTACGTCATCGACACCGGCCTGGCCCGCGTGAAGCGCTATTCCTGGCGCACCAAGGTCGAGCAGCTGCAGATCGAGTCCATCAGCCAGGCCGCTTCACAGCAGCGTGCCGGGCGCTGCGGGCGGGTGGCGAATGGCATCTGCATCCGCCTGTACAGCGAGACCGAATTCAACGGCCGTCCGCGCTTCACCGACCCGGAAATTTTGCGCAGTTCGCTGGCCGGCGTGATCTTGCGGATGAAGGCGCTGCGCCTGGGCTTGGTGGACGACTTTCCCTTCATCGAACCGCCGCCGAAGAAGGCCATCGTCGACGGCTACGCGCTGCTGGCCGAGCTGGGCGCGGTCGATGAAGACAACGAGCTGACGCCCATCGGCACCGAGCTGTCGCACCTGCCGCTGGACCCGCGCGTCGGCCGGATGATTCTGGAAGCGCGCCAGCACGAGGCGCTGAGCGAGGTGCTGATCATCGCGTCGGCGCTGAGCGGGCAGGACGTGCGCGATCGGCCCCAGGAGCAGGCGCAGACCGCCGACCAGCGCCACCAGCCTTTCGACGACGAGAAGTCGGAATTCATGGGCACGCTGAAGCTTTGGGCATGGATCGAGGCCGGGCGCGGCCACGCGGGCCCTGGCATGGCACCTGAAATGCACCCGCACAAGCTGACCAATCGGCAGCAGGAAACGCGGCTGCGCGACAGCTTCATCAGCGTGCGCCGGGTGCGCGAATGGCGCGACATCCACACCCAGCTGCACACCGTGGTGGCCGAACACGGCTGGCGCTTGAACACCAAGCCGGCGACCTACGAACAGGTGCACCTGTCGCTGCTGGCCGGGCTGCTGGGCAACATCGGTTGCAAGAGCGACGAGGACGACTGGTACCTGGGCGCGCGCGGCATCAAGTTCTGGCGCCACCCGGGCGCCAACCTCAGCAAGAAGCCGGGGCGCTGGTTGGTGGCGGCAGAGCTGGTCGAGACGACGCGCTTGTACGGGCGCGGGCTGGCGGCCATCGAACCGCAGTGGATACCGCCGCTGGCCGGCCACTTGCTGAAGACGCAACTGCTGGAACCGCACTGGGAAAAGAAGGCCGCCGAGGTGGTGGCGATGGAGCGCGCCACGCTCTACGGCGTCGTCATCTACAACAACCGGAAAGTGAATTTCGGCAACATTGACCTGCCGGCGGCGCGCGAGATCTTCATCCGCGAGGCGCTGGTCGGTGAAGAGTGGGAAACGAGGCTGCCCTTCCTGGCGCACAACCGCAAGCTCATCGCGCAGGTGCAAGACCTGGAACACAAGGCGCGCCGGCAGGACGTGCTGGTCGACGACGAGCTGATCCACGCCTTTTACGACCAGCAACTGCCCAAGGACGTGTGCAGCGGCGCCAGCCTGGAACGCTGGTTCCGCGACGAGGTGAAGAAGCAGCCCAAGCTGCTGCAACTGACGCGCGACGAACTGATGCGCCACGAGGCGGCGGGCATCACCACGGAATCGTTCCCGAAGACGGTGCGCCTGGGCGGCATCGACTGCGCGGCGGTCTACCTGCACGAGCCGGGCGACGCCAAGGACGGCATCACGGTGACGGTACCCATCTACGCGCTGAACCAGGTCAATGAAGACCGCTGCGAATGGCTGGTGCCGGGCATGTTGCAGGCCAAGGTGCTGGCGCTGATCAAGACCCTGCACCAGCGCCCGCGTTCGCGCCTGGTGCCGCTGCCCGAGTTCGCGGCCGAGTTCTGCTCGCAGTCGGCGAACGCGACTTACAGCGATGGCAGCCTGATGGACGCGCTGTTGAAGGCGGTGCGCGAACGCACGCAGTTGGCCGTGCAGCGCAACGACTTCAAGCTGGAGCAACTCAGCCCGCACCTGTTCATGAACTTCCGCGTCTGTGATGAGAACGGCCGGCAGTTCGGCATGGGCCGCGACCTCGCCGGTTTGAAGGCCGAATTCGGGGCGCAGGCGCGCAGTGCGTTTCAGGCGCTGGCGGTGTTGAAAGTGGCGTCGACGCGGCCCGCGCCTGCTGAGGTGGCGGCACCCTCGAATGCTGCGCCAGGCGGTCCGCCCGCCCGGGGCGTTCGGGCGGTCATCGACGCCCCCAAGCCGGCGGTTGCCGCACCCGCTGCGCAACACACGGCCTGGACTTTTGGCGAACTGCCCGAGTTGATGGAGGTGCGGCGCGGCGCGCAGGTGCTGGTGGGCTTTCCGGCGCTGATCGACCGCGGCACGCATGTCGAGGTCGAGGTCTTCGACGAGCCCGAAGTGGCGGCCAGCAAGCACCGCGCCGGTCTGCGCCGCCTGGTCGCCTTGCAACTGAAGGAACCGCTGAAGTTCCTGGAGAAAAACATCCCCGGCCTGACGGCAATGGGCGGCGCCTACCTGCCGCTGGGCACGCTGGAAGAACTGCGCGCGCAGATCATCGACGTGGCGCTGGACCGCGCCTTCCTGGCCGACCCGCTGCCCACCGACGAACACGCCTTCAAGCGCCGCCTGGACGAAGGCCGCGCGCGGCTGAACCTGATTGCCCAGGAAGTGGCGCGCCAGGCCGGTGTGGTGCTGGCCGACTTCGCGGCTGCGACGCGCAAGCTGAAGGACAGCAAGCCGCCGAAAGAAGTCGCCGACGACATCAGCGCGCAGTTGCAGCGCCTGGTCGGCAAGCGCTTCCTGGTGACCACCGACTGGGCCGCGCTGCTGCACCTGCCGCGCTACCTGAAGGCCGTGGTGATGCGCCTGGACAAGCTGCGCGGCGACCCCGCGCGCGACGCGCAGCGCCTGGCTGAGCTGCGCCCGCTGGAACAGCGCTGGGTGCGCCGCACGGCCGACCTGAAAGGCGCGCCGCACGCCCGCATGGACGAGTACCGCTGGCTGCTGGAAGAGCTGCGCGTGAGCCTGTTCGCGCAGGAGCTGCGCACGCCGCAGCCGGTCAGCCCCAAGCGGCTGGACAAGGCCTGGGCGCAGATGGAAAGCTGAGGCTGCTGCGCTGCGTGCTGCCGGGCAGCAGCCCGAATGCTTGGCCTGCCCCGGCGAAGGACACGGTTGTCTGCGTATCGAAACGCTGCCGGACTTTGCGCAACGGCTCGAGGGTTTTCTGGTCCGCAACCTGAAATGAATCCCTAAAATCGCGCCCGATTGGCAGGCTCCGACCCGGTCGGCGGCGGGCCGACAAGCAGACCGTCGGCTGTCAGCCGTGAAGAGTCCATGGGGTGTCGTTTTGGGGGTCTTTGTGGAAAATCGCATGCTGATCGCGGTGAGCCTGGTGTGGCTGGCCTCAGCGCCTGTTTGGGCGGCCGACAACAAGGTTGAAAACAAGGCTGAAAACAAGGCTGAAACAGCCGAAGCCGCCGAGGCCGCCGCCGCGATGGCCCGCGCCAAACGCCAGGCGGCGAACCCGCTGAAGGCCATCCTGGACGCCAGCAAAATGAAGCGCAAGGCCGCTGAGCCGGACCTTGCGGTGGTGCGGTCCAGCGGTGCCAGTGGGGGCACCCCTGCCGGCGGCACCCCGGCCAGCGTGACGACAGGCACAGGCACAGGCACAGGCGCCAGCCCGACCCCGGTCACCAACGCCGGCACGGGCGCAACGGCTACCGTCATCGCGGCCACGGCCACGGCCAAGGCCACCGCAGCCTTGAGCTCGGCCAGCCCCGGCAACAGCACCCTGCTCACCCGGGCTCCTGCCACGTCCGAAGCCTTGCCCACGCTGACCAGCGCCGAGCGCATCGTGCCAGCCAGCGCTTTGCCCAGCGCCGTGGCACCCACCGCGGCCGTCGCACGGGGTTGGATACAACCCAAGCTGGTGGACATGGTCGAACCGGCGATACCGGCCCGCTTGCTGGACGAGATCGGTCAGCTGGTGGAATTGCAGGCCGACCTGAGCTTGCGCGCCGATGGCAGCGTGGCGGCGGTGAACCTGGTGCAGCCGGTGCCGCGCCAGCTGGTGCGCTACGTGACGGCGGCGCTGGAGCGCTGGCGTTTTGCGCCGCTGCCCGCCGACCAGGTGCACCGCGTGCAACTGCTGTTCAACGACCGCTGATCAGCGCAGCAGCGTCAGTGCGCGGTCCATGCCGCCTGCGGTGATCGACAGCATGGCCGCCTCCAGCACTGCCGGCTTGGGGTGGAAGGCGATCGACAGGCCGGCCACGGCCATCATCGGCAGGTCGTTCGCGCCGTCGCCCACGGCGATGGTCTGCTCGGGCGCCAGGCCCATCAATTCGGCCACTTCCAGCAGCACGCGGCGTTTTTCCTGCCCGTCGACCACGGTGCCCCAGGGGCGCGGCACGAGGTCGCCGGTGAGGCAGCCGTTGGCGACTTCCAGCACGTTGGCGCGCGCGTAGTCCAGTTTCAGGCGGGCGCGGATGCGTTCACTGAAGAAGGTGAAACCGCCCGACACCAGCAGCGTCTTCAAGCCCGCCGCCTGGCAGGCTTCAACGAAGATTTCCACGCCCGGGTTCAGCCGCAGCTGCTGGGCGTAAACCGCTTCCAGCGCCGCCACCGGCACGCCACGCAGCAGCGCCAGGCGGCGGCGCAGGCTGTCTTCGAAATTCGTGATCTCGCCGCGCATCGCGGCTTCGGTGATGGCCGCCACTTCGGCCTTGCGGCCGGCCGCTGCGGCGATCTCGTCGACGCATTCGATGTTGATCAAGGTCGAATCCATGTCGAAGGCGACCAACTTGAAATCGGTCAACTTCAACGCTGGCTGTTCGGCTGCGCGGCCGCGCACGAACAGGCCAGGTTCGACTTCGACGGCGTCTTTCATGCGCGACTCATGCGCCCGCCGCCGCCAGCGGCTGGCCCAGCGCCTTCAGCAGGTCGCGCAGGAAGTGCACGCGGTCGGCCGGCGCGGCTATTTCGCGGTCGACCCGCAGCTTGTCGTTGCCGACCAGTTTCACGGCTCGGTTCTTCTGCACCAGCTCGATGATGCGGCGCGGGTCGATGGGCGATTTGGCGCGGAAGGTGATGTTCATCAACTTGGGACCGGCGTCGATCTTCAGCACGCCGTAGGGCTTGGCCAGCACGCGCAGGCGGTGGGTGTCGAAGAGCACCTGGCCTTGCGGCGGCAGGCGGCCGAAGCGGTCGGTGATCTCTTCCAGCAGCAGGTCGATCTGCTCGGGCTTTTCGGCCGAGGCCAGGCGCTTGTACAGGTTCAGCCGGGTGTGCACGTCGCCGCAATACACATCGGGCAGCAGGGCCGGTGAATGCAGGTTGATCTCGGTGGTGGCCGACATCGGGTTCAGCAAGTCCGGCTCGTGCCCGGCCTTCAAGGAACGCACCGCCTCACTCAGCATCTCGTTGTAGAGCTGGAAGCCGATCTCCATCATGTTGCCGCTCTGGTGTTCGCCCAGCATCTCGCCGGCACCGCGGATTTCCAGGTCGTGCATCGCGAGATAAAAGCCTGACCCCAGTTCTTCCATCTCCTGAATCGCGTCCAGCCGCTGCGCCGCCTGCTTGGTCAGGCCTTCGACATCGGGCACCAGCAGGTAGGCGTAGGCCTGGTGGTGGCTGCGGCCCACGCGGCCGCGCAACTGGTGCAACTGGGCCAGGCCGAACTTGTCGGCCCGGCTGATGACGATGGTGTTGGCGCTGGGCACGTCGATGCCGGTTTCGATGATGGTCGAGCACAGCAGCACGTTGTGGCGCTGGGCAACGAAATCACGCATCACGCTTTCCAGCTGGCGTTCGGGCATCTGTCCGTGGGCCACCGCAATGCGCGCTTCAGGCACCAGCTCCATCAGCTTCTGCCGGCGGTTTTCGATGGTCTCGACCTCGTTGTGCAGGAAATAGACCTGGCCGCCGCGCTTCAGTTCCCGCAGCACGGCTTCGCGGATGACGCTGTTGCCTTCATTGCGCACGAAGGTCTTGATAGCCAATCGGCGCTGCGGCGCGGTGGCGATCACGCTCAGGTCGCGCAGCCCTTCCAGCGCCATGCCCAGGGTACGCGGTATCGGCGTGGCGGTCAGGGTCAGCACGTCCACCTCGGCGCGCAGCGCTTTCATGGCTTCCTTGTGGCGCACGCCGAAGCGGTGTTCTTCGTCCACCACCAGCAGGCCCAGGCGCTTGAACTTCACGTCGCTGGAGAGCAGCTTGTGCGTACCGACGACGATGTCCACCGTGCCGTCGGCAATGCCTTCGATGGCCACCTTCACTTCCTTGGGCGAGCGGAAGCGCGACAGCTCGGCAATCCTCACCGGCCACTTGCCGAAGCGGTCGGTCAGGGTCTGGAAATGCTGCTCGGCCAGCAGCGTGGTCGGCGCCAATATCGCCACCTGCTTGCCGCCGTGCACGGCCACGAAGGCGGCGCGCAAGGCGACTTCGGTCTTGCCGAAACCCACATCGCCGCAGACCAGACGGTCCATCGGTTTCGGGCTGACCATGTCCTGGATCACGGCGTGGATGGCGGCGCGCTGGTCGGCCGTTTCTTCGAAGCCGAAACTGGTTGCGAAGGCTTCGTAGTCCTGTGCGGTGAAGGGGTGGCTGAAGCCTTCGCGCGCGGCGCGGCGGGCGTACAAATTCAGCAACTCGGCCGCGGTGTCACGCACCTGCTCGGCGGCCTTGCGCTTGGCCTTGTCCCACTGCGGCGAGCCCAGCTTGTGCAGCGGTGCTTCGTCGGCGCTGACGCCGGTGTAGCGGCCGATCAGGTGCAGCGCCGCCACCGGGACATACAGCGTCGCCTTGTCGGCGTATTCCAGGTGCAGGAACTCGGAAGCGCCCCCATCCTGGCCATTCGCCAGGTCGATGGTGACCAGGCCCCGGTAGCGCCCGATGCCGTGGTTCAGGTGGACGACCGGGTCGCCCACCTTCAGCTCGGACAAGTCCTTGATCAGCGCCTCGACGCTGCTGGTCTGCTCCTGCTTGCGCCGCTTGCGGGCCTGCGGCGTGGTGGCGAACAGTTCGGTCTCGGTGACGAACTGGATCGAGATCTGCTGCTCGGGTTCCAGCCAATGGAAGCCCTCGGCCAGCGGGTTGGTGGCAATGGCCACCTTCTCGGGGCTGGTGATGAAGGCTTCCAGGTTGTCGACGCTGGGTACCGCAATGCCGTGGTCGCGCAACAGTTCCAGCAGGCTCTCGCGCCGGCCGTCGCTTTCGGCCACCAGCAGCACGCGGTGGGTGGTGGCCTGGATGTGCCTTTCCAGCGTGCCCAGCGGGTCGGTGGCGCCGCGGTCGATGCTCAGGTCGGGCAGCGGCCGCGCCCACGAGACCGTGGCAGCGGGCTCTTGCGAGCCCTTTGTCGGCTCCACACCACGCAGCGACAGCGTGGCGTGCGGCTGCGTGCGACCGAAGAATTCTTCGGTCGGCATGAACAGCGCGGGCGGCGGCAGGATGGGCCGTTCGGGATCGTGTTGCAGGAAGCGGTGGCGCTCGCGGGTGTCGGTCCAGAAGGCGTCCAGTGCCTCATCGACCTTGCCGTGGAGCACGATGCCGAAGGGCGCCGCCGCGTGCCCGCCCAGGTAGTCGAAGATGCTGCCCGGCTGGTCGAAGAACAGCGGCAGGTAGTACTCGATGCCGCCGCCGGCGATGCCTTGCGCCATGTCCTTGTACAGGCGGCAGCGCGTCGGGTCGCCTTCGATCTGCTCGCGCCAGCGGGCGCGGAAGGCGGTGCGCGCGGCGTCGTCCATCGGGAACTCGCGGCCGGGCAGCAGGCGCACTTCGGGCACCGGGTACAGGCTGCGCTGGGTGTCCGGATCGAAGGTGCGGATGCTGTCCACCTCGTCGCCGAACAGGTCCACGCGGAAGGGCACCAGGCTGCCCATCGGGAAGAGGTCGATCAAGCCACCGCGCACCGCGTACTCACCCGGCGAAACGACCTGGCTGACGTGCTGGTAGCCGGCCAGCGTCAACTGGCCCTTCAGCCGGCCTTCGTCCAGCTTGGACTTCTGCTTGAACAAGAAGGTGGTGCCGGCCAGGAAGCTGGGCGGCGAGATGCGCGTCAGCGCCGTGGCGGCCGGCATCAGCACCACATCCACATCACCGCTGTGGATGCGCCACAGCGTGGCCAGGCGCTCGCTGATCAGGTCCTGGTGCGGGCTGAAGGTGTCGTAGGGCAGGGTCTCCCAGTCGGGGAAGACGGCCACCCGCAGGCCCGGCTCGAAGAAGGGCAGTTCACCGGCCAGCCTGGCGGTGTCGGACGGCTCGGCGGTGAAGATGGCCAATACGCGCTTTTTGCCAAGGTCGGCGTCGGCGTGCTGGCGTGCCAATCGGGCCAGCAACAGGGCGTCGGCCGAGCCGGTGGGGCGGGGCAGCGTGTAGCGCTGGCCGTTGGGGATGTGGGGGAGTTGCATCGAGCCGAAAAATCGAATCGCAAAAAGCAGATCGCCCCAGCTGGCTTGTAGGCCCGCCTGGGCATGGGCGGGCGGTCTTGCGGCGGGGGCGTGAAGGCCTCGATTCTAGAATCCGCCGCCATGCCGACCCCGCTCCGTTGTTTTGCCCTTGTGCCCTGTGCCGGTGTCGGCGTGCGGGCCGGCGTGGGTGGGCCCAAGCAGTACGCCACACTGCGCGGCCGGGCGGTGGTGGCGCACACCCTGGCGGCCCTGGCGGCCGTGCCGCGCCTGAGCGCCACGCTGGTGGTGCTGGCACCCGACGACACCGCCTTCGAGGCCCACGCACCGGGCTTTGCAGGGCCACGCGGCTGGGTCGCCCGCTGCGGCGGTGCCACCCGTGCCGCTAGCGTCAGCGCCGGCCTGCTGGCGCTGCGCGAACACGGCGTGGCCGATGGTGACTGGGTGCTGGTGCATGACGCCGCACGTTGCCTGCTGCAGCCGGCCTGGGTCGACCGCTTGATCGACGCCTGCTTTGCCGATATGGCGCTCGACAGGGCGGCCGATTCGACCGCCGGTCGAGCCGCCCGCGCCTGCGGCGGCTTGCTGGCCTTGCCGCTGGCCGACACGCTGAAGCAGGCCGACGCCACCGGCCATGTCGCCGCCACGCTGGACCGCAGCGCCAAATGGCTGGCGCAAACGCCGCAGATGTTCCCGCTGGGCCTCTTGCAGCAGGCCTTGGCGCTTGCGGCGACAGCCGGCGCGGTGGTCACCGACGAGGCCAGCGCCGTCGAAACGCTGGGTATGGCGCCGCGGCTGGTGCCCGGCGACATCGAAAATTTCAAACTCACCTGGCCGGCCGATTTCGCGCTGGCCGCCCGCTTGCTGGGCACACGATGAAAGATGCGATGACCCCCTCAAACCCGGCGTTCGCGCTGCGCATCGGCGAAGGCTGGGACACCCACCAGCTGGTCTCCGGCCGGCCCCTGGTGCTGGGCGGCGTGACCATTGCGCACAGCCACGGCCTGCTTGGCCATTCCGACGCCGACGCGCTGCTGCACGCCATCACCGACGCGCTGCTGGGTGCGGCCGCGCTGGGCGACATCGGCCGCCATTTCCCCGACACCGCCGCCGAATTCAAGGGTGCCGATTCGGTGATGCTGCTGCAGGAAACCGCCCGGCGGGTGGCGGCGGCAGGCTACGCCATCGTCAACATCGACAGCACCATCGTCGCGCAGGCACCGAAGCTGGCACCGCACATTCCGGCCATGTGCGCGCGCATCGCCGATGTGTTGGGCTTGGCTGTCAGCGCGGTGAACGTCAAGGCCAAGACAGCAGAGAAGATGGGCCCGGTGGGCGAGGGCCGGGCCATCGAAGCGCGGGCGGTGTGCCTGTTGGTGCGCCAGCCCTGAGGTTGGCGCGCCGCTGTTTCAGGGCGCGCGTTTCAAACGCAAGTGCGCCACCAAACCGCCGTCGGGCGCGTTGGCCAATTCCAGGCTGCCACCCATGCGCTGCATGGCTTTCTCAACGATGGCCAGGCCCAGGCCGGCACCGGTGGCTGCGGTGCGCGCGGCGTCGCCGCGGAAGAAGGGTGTGGTCAGCTGCGGCAGCTTTTCAGGGCTGACGCCAGGACCCTGGTCGCGCACGCTCAAGATCACCCAGGGCCCGGTTTTTTGTGCGGTCACCACCACATCGGCCACGCCGGTGTAGGTGCCCCGGCCGTAGCGCCGGGCGTTCTCGAAGAGGTTCAGGAAAACGCGGCCGAGTTCGGTTTCGTCGGCCATGACCACCAGGTCGGCCGGTATCTTCGAGTTGATGCGGATCTGCGACGGGTCGCGGAACACGGCGATTTCGCGCGACAGCAGCGGCGTCACGTCGACCGGCCGCACCTGCGTTTCGCCGGGCCGCGCATAGTCCATGAACTTGTCGATGATGGCGTCGAGCTGGTCGATGTCCAGCGCCATATTGGCCTTGGCTTCCTCGTCGGAAACGCTCATCTCGGTTTCCAGGCGCAGCCGGGCCAGCGGCGTGCGCAAGTCGTGGCTGATGCCGGCCAGCATCACCGCGCGGTCTTCTTCCACGCGGGCCAGTTCACGCGCCATGCGGTTGAAACCCATGTTGACCTCGCGGATCTCGCTGGTCAGGGTGTTCTCGTCCAGCCGTGAATCCAGGTCGCCTTCGCGGATGCGGCTGGCCGCGAAGGACAGTTGGCGCAGCGGCCGGTTGATCAGGCTGGCAATGGCCACCGAGGCCACCAGCGTGGCCGCCAGCGCGATGCCGGTCCAGATCATCCAGGTGCTCTGGTTCAGCGGGCTGCCGTGGGTGGAATCGGCCTGCAGCCAGTAGCGGTCGCGGTCGATGGAAAAGCCCACCCACATGCCCGGCGTGCCGTTGACGCTGCGCGCCACGATGGCATCCGGGCCCAGCACGCTGCGCAGTTGCTGGCTGACCAACCGCGTGTAGCGGTCGGTCTCGAAACTCTCCCACTGGTCGGCCGGTTCACGCGGCGTGAGCCGTGTGGCCTCTTGCGCGCTCAAGCCCTTCAGCAGCGTGACGCGGTTGATGCCGTCGGTCTGCTTCAGCGCGGCGCGCGCCAGGCTCACCAGGCCGGCCGTCTGGCGCGCCGACTGCACCGCGCGCGGCTCCAGTTCCAGCGCGCGCAAGGTTTGCAGCCAGGCGAACACGCCGCCCGTCAGCAGAATGGCCAACAGGAAAAAGGTGCGCCAGAACAGGCTCAGGCCCAGGGCCGAACGGCGCGGCGGGAGCAGCGTGCCTTGCAGGCTGCTGAGGTGGGTTCTCACATGGAAACGCCGGGCCGTTCCCAAGTTTCCTTGGCCGCCTCGGGGGGCGACATGGCGCGAAGCGACAGGTTCAGGGGCATTCAGTTGGCACCGTCCGGCACGAAGACGTAGCCGACACCCCAGACGGTCTGGATGTAGCGCGGCTGCGCCGGGTCGGGTTCCAGCATCTTGCGCAGGCGCGAAATCTGCACGTCCAGGCTGCGGTCGAAGGGCTCGAATTCACGGCCGCGCGCCAGTTGCGCGAGCTTGTCGCGGCTGAGCGGTTGGCGCGGGTGGCGCACCAGGGCTTTGAGCATGCTGAACTCGCCGGTGGTCAGCGCAATCTGCTCGCCGTTCTTCGACAGGCGGCGCAAGGACAGGTCGAATTCGAAAGGCCCGAAGTTCACCACCTGCGTTTCCTTCGACGGCGCGCCCGGGGCTTCCGGTGAAGGCCGGCGGCGCAGCACGGCGTGGATGCGGGCCAGCAGTTCGCGTGGGTTGAAAGGCTTGGGCAAATAGTCGTCGGCACCGACTTCCAGGCCGACAATGCGGTCGACGTCTTCCACCTTCGCGGTCAGCATGATGATCGGTGTGATGTCGTTGGCGGCACGCAGGCGGCGGCAGATCGACAGGCCGTCTTCACCGGGCAACATCAAGTCCAGCACGATGAGGTCGACCGTCTCGCGCGTGAGCACCCGGTTCAGTGCTTTGGCATCTTCGGCCAGCAGCACGTCGAAGCCTTCCTGCGACAGATAACGGCGCAGCAAATCGCGGATGCGGGCGTCGTCGTCGACCACCAGGATGCGGTCGGCGCGGGCGTTGGCGGTTGCGTTCATGCAAGACTCCAAATGTGTAACAGCGGCATTGTGGGGTCCGCTGGCCCCTCATTTTCGGCTGCCAACGACATCTGTTACAAGTCTTTCGGCAGGTGATGACAGGCCGTGCCGCACCATGCCCAACCGACACGAGGATCGCCATGCACCTGACTTCACCCTTGCACTTGCATTTGCACTTCTCCAGCCCGCTGCGCCTGGCCGCCGCCCTGCTGGCGCTGGTCAGCCCCTTCGGTGCCGGCGCACAGAACGTGCCACCGCCGCAGAACGTGGTGGTGCTGAACGCCAGCGCCACGCTGGACGTCAACAAGGACTGGTTGAGCATCGTTTTTTCCACCACCCGCGAAGGCCCGGACGCGGCCACCGTGCAGGGGCAACTGCGCCAGGCGCTGGACACCGCGCTGACCGAGGCGCGCAAGATCGCCAAGCCCGGGCAGGTGGAACTGCAGACCGGCGCGTTTTCACTGTTTCCGCGCTACGCACAGCCGACGCCCAAGCAGGCGGCTGCGGGTGCGCCAGCCGGCATTTCGGGCTGGCAGGGCAGCACCGAACTGGTGGTGGAAGGGCGCGACATGCAGGCCATCGCGCAGCTGGCCGGCCGCATCCAGAGCCTGAGCATCGGGCGGGTCGCCAGTTCCTTGTCGCGCGAAGCGCGTCAGAAGGTGGAAGGCGACGTCACGGCGCAAGCCATCGATCGCTTTCGCGCCCGCGCCGATGCGGTGACGCGACAGTTCGGCTTCAACGGTTACAGCGTGCGCGAGGTCTCGGTGTCGTCGGACGCGCCGCAAGGTGCGCCCGTGGTTTACGCGCGCCAACTGGCCCTGCGCGCCGGCGCTGAAGAAGCCGCGCTGCCGGTGGAGGCCGGCAAGGCCACGGTGAGCGTCAGCGTCAGCGGCAGCGTGCAGATGAAATAGCCCGCTGCGGGCCGGCCGGTGCCGGTTGATACGATGTTTGTTCGACCTGTTTTGCCGCCTTTGATTCGTTCCCGACCCGCCACCACACCATGACCGAACCCCGCCTGCACCACGTCCGTTGCCTGGACAGCCGCGGCCTGCACCGCATGGCCTACTGGGCGTGGGGTGCGCGCCAGAACCCGCGCGTGCTGGTCTGCGTGCACGGCCTGTCGCGCCAGGGCCGCGACTTCGACACCCTGGCCCGCGACTTGTCGGCCGAGTACCGCGTGGTCTGCCCCGACGTGGTCGGCCGCGGTCAATCAGACGCCTTGGCCGACCCCAATGGCTACGTCATACCGGGCTATGTCGCCGACATGGTCACGCTGATCGCGCAGCTGGGTGTCGAACAGGTGGACTGGGTCGGCACCTCGATGGGCGGGCTGATCGGCATGAGCCTGGCCAGCCTGCCGGGTGCGGGTGCGAACCCCGGGCTCAACCCGGTGCGCCGGCTGGTGCTGAACGACATCGGCCCGACGCTGGACGCCGGCGGCCTGCAGCGCATCGCCAGCTTCGTTGGCCAGATGCCGCACTGGCGCAATCTGGACGAAGCGGCCGACGCGATGTGGGCCTTGTCGCCCGGTTTCGGGCCGCACACGCGCGACGAATGGCTGGCGCTGTCGCGGCCGCAGACACGGCCTGACGGCGACGGCCTGAAACCGCATTACGACCCGGCCATTGCGGTGCCTTTCCGCAGCGTCACGCCCGAGCTGGCCGCGATGGGCGAGGCGCTGCTGTGGCAGGCCTATGACCGCATCACCTGCCCGACGCTGCTGCTGCGCGGTGCCGATTCCGACCTGCTGACCCCGGCCACCGCGCAGGCCATGACGGCGCGCGGCCCGAGGGCCACGCTGCGTGAATTTGCCGGCGTGGGCCACGCGCCCACGCTGATGGCGGCCGACCAGCGCGCAGCGGTGCGCGCCTTCCTGCTCGGCCCGTGAAGCCGGCAACCGGGCAGGAGGCCGCAGCGCCCGAGGGCACCGCCGCCATCGTCCACCTGGCCAGCGTGGACGACGCCGGTGCCGACCCCGAGCAGCGGGCTCGCGCCTTCGCCGAACCCCTGCTGGCCGGCGAACGGCTCGATACCGGCGAGGACGCGCTGGGCCATGCCGACGGTGCCGCTGCCGTGCTGCGGGCCATTGGCGCCGGGCCGGCCTTGTGCGCGGCGGCCTACCTGGTCTATGCCGGTGACTACCTGCAGCGGCCTGAGGAAGTCGTCCGCAAGGCCTTCGGCGACAGCTACGCCAGCCTGGTCACGCTGACGCGCAAGCTGGTGCAGATCCAGCGTGCGGCGCGCGCCGCCCAAGTGGCGCAAGCGGCGCACTTCGACCCGGGCCAGCGCGCCCAGCAAACCGAACGCGTGCGCAAGATGCTGCTGGCCTTCAGCCGCGACCTGCGCGTGGTGCTGCTGCGCCTGGCTTCGCGCCTGCAAACCTTGCGCTGGCACGCCGCCAGCCGCCAGGCGTGTCCGGCCGAGCTGGCGACCGAAACGCTGCAGGTCTTTGCACCGCTGGCCAACCGTTTGGGCATCTGGCAGATCAAGTGGGAACTGGAAGATCTGTCCTTCCGCTTCCTGTACCCGCAGGACTACCAGCGCGTGGCGCGCCTGGTTGACGAGAAGCGCGGCGAACGCGAACTGAGCGTGCAGGCTGCGCGCAGCGAACTGGCCGCACGGCTGGCTGAAGCTGGCCTGCACGCCGACGTGCAGGGCCGGCCCAAGCACCTGTACAGCATCTGGAAAAAGATGCAGGGCAAGCACCTCGCCTTTGACCGTGTGCTCGACACCCGTGCGCTGCGCGTGGTGGTCGACGACGTGGCCGCCTGCTACACCGCGCTGGCCCGCGTGCACGAAGCCTGGCAGCCGGTGGAAGGCGAGTTCGACGACTACATCGCGCGGCCCAAGCCCAACGGTTACCAAAGCCTGCACACCGTGGTGCGGGGCACCGACGGGCGCGCGGTGGAAGTGCAGATCCGCACCCGCGCCATGCACGAACACGCCGAGCACGGCGTGGCCGCGCACTGGATGTACAAGGAAGCGGGTGCCAAGGGCTACGCCGGCCTGAGTGGTCTGAAGGGCAGCGGCGGCGGCGCTGCCAACAGCGACTTTGAAGAGCGCGTGGCCGAGGCCCGCAAGGCCGTGCTGCGCGAACTGCTGGCCTGGGAGCGCGATTTCTCACGCCAGGGTGCCGACGAGGCGAAGCAAGCCGCTGCAGGCGGCCCGGCAGGTGCCTTCGATGACCGCATCTACGTCTTCACGCCGCAGGCCACCATCATCGACCTGACGGCCGGCGGCACGCCCATCGACTTCGCCTACAGCCTGCACACCGACCTGGGCCACCGCTGTCGCGGTGCGCGGGTCGACGGCGTGATGGTGCCGCTGAGCACGCCGCTGCAATCGGGCCAAACGGTGGAGATCGTCAGCGCGAAAGAAGGCGGCCCGTCACTGGACTGGCTGAACCCCGAACTGCACTTCCTGGCCAGCCCGCGGGCCAAGGCCAAGGTGCGCGCCTGGTTCAACGCCGAGCAGCAGACGCAGACCATCGCGCGCGGCCGCGAGGCGGTGGAAAAGCTGCTGCAGCGTGAAGGCAAGACCGCGCTGGCCCACGACACGCTGGCCGACCAGTTGGGCTTCAAGCACGCCGACGCGCTGTTCGAGGTGGTGGGCAAGGACGAGCTGTCGCTGCGCACCATCGAGAACCTGCTGCGCCCGGCCGAACCGCCGCCGGCCGACGAACCCATCGCCTTGCACCGCCCGCGCAGTGATGGCGGCAACAAGGGTGGCGTGCTGGTGGTCGGCATGGATTCACTGCTGACCACGCTGGCGCGCTGCTGCCGCCCGGCACCGCCCGACGCCATCAGCGGCTTCGTCACGCGCGGCAAGGGCGTGGCTGTGCACCGGCGGGATTGCAGCAACCTGCGGCAGATGGCGCAAAGCTCGCCGGGCCGCGTTATTGAAGTCGCCTGGGGCACGCCGGGTGGCGAGCGCGCCGCCGTCTACCCGCTGGACGTGGCCATCGAAGCCGACGACCGCAGTGGCCTGCTGCGCGACATCTCCGAGGTTTTCGCCAAGGACCGGATGAACGTCACCGGCGTGCACACGCAGAGCACGAAAGACCGCGCCACCGCCTGGATGACCTTTACTGTCGAGGTCGGCGATGTGGCCCGGCTGGGCCAGGTGCTGTCGCAGATCACCCGCGTTCCGGGCGTTCGTCACGCGCGGCGCAAGTAGCTTTTTGCAGGGCCCCGCTGCACTTCATATATAGTCAAGGGCTTCCCCAGGCGCGTAGCTCAGCTGGTTAGAGCACCACCTTGACATGGTGGGGGTCGATGGTTCGAGTCCATTCGCGCCTACCAACATCAGCCCGGTCCTTCATTCGAAGGACCGGGCTTTTCGCTTTGTGGATCAACCACTTAGCTACGGGCCAGCCTAGCTTTTCTCTTCGCTTCTTCCTGCGCTGACTCACCAGCGAAGCGCAGTGACAGGCGGGATTGACTGTCCCCAGTGCCCTTGCACTGAATCACCAGTGGATCAAGGCTGCAAGCGCTGTGACGGTGCTTTGACCCAATGAGATAGAAGGCCCGGCACTGCACCAGCACCGAGGCCAGACGGACGGCTCCCTGCGTCAGGACCGTCAGCGTGGCGGGCTGCCCGCTCACCGGCTGCTGCGTGATGCCACCGCCGGCCCCGCCCCGGTTGATCGAGCCCGATGGCGCCAGGAAGCGGGCCTCGGACGGGATCACCCGCGCCAAGATCGCTGCCGCAGCCGGGCGGCGTGCTGGTGTCGCACGCCGACGGGGCCGGCCAGCCCGGCGCCGTGTCGCTGCTGGACGCCGGGCGCGACATCGTCGTCGACAGCACCACGCAACTGCCTTTCGGCACGCTGGTGTGCGCCACCAGGTCCAGCGCGGCTTCGCGCAAGGGGCGCATGCCCTGGCGGCGGGCGGCTTCCTTCAATTCGGCCGGGGCGGCGCGGGCCACGATCAGGCCGCGCAGCGTGTCGTCAAGCACCATCAGCTCGGCCACCGCGCGGCGCCCGCGAAAGCCGCTGCCCCGGCAGTCCGGGCAGGAGGTGCCGTGGCGCCGTTGCACGTCGCTGCGGCTGCCCAGCGTGGCGCGCGATTCCGGCGTCAGGTCATCCGGCACGGCACACGACGGGCACACCACGCGCAGCAGCCGCTGGGCCAGCACGCCGTTCAGGGCGCTGACCACGGTGTAGGGGTCCAGCGCCATGTGCGTGAGGCGGCCGATCACGTCGAAGGCGCTGTTGGCGTACACGGTCGAGTAGACGACGTGGCCGGTCAGCGCGGCCTGCAAGGCGATCTCGGCGTCGCGGATCTCGCCGACCATGATGCGGTCCGGGTCGTGCCGCAGCAGGGCGTGCAGGCCGCGCGCAAAACCCAGGCCCTTGCGTTCGTTGACCGGGATCTGCATTGCGCCGGGCAGCAGGTATTCCACCGGGTCTTCGATGCTCACGGTCCTGTCGCCGGGGCGCTGGGTTTCGGTCAGCGCGGCATACAGCGTGGTGGTCTTGCCGCTGCCGGTGGGCCCGGCCACCAGCAGCATGCCGTGCGGTGCGCGGGCCAGGTTCAGCACCGCGCTGGGCATCGCCGGCGCAAAGCCCAGCGCCTGCAGCGTCAAGGTGCCGTGCAGGCGTTCGAGTTGCGCACGGTCCAGCACGCGCACCACGGCGTCTTCACCTGCTGGAAGAACGCCTGGGTGGTCGCTCGCCGCAACTGGGCACCAACATCGGCAGCGCCAGCGGCTACTTCGTGCAGGCCGGTGCCTACCTCGACCCGAGCCGGCAGATGCTGGGCACCGATCAGCCTGGTTGTCTGACAAGTTGCGCAGCAGTGGCGCGCGCTGGAAGCTGCTGGGCCAAAGTGTGGTGTTTGCACAGGTGAAGGTGCGGGCCGGCAGCAACGCAGCCGGCGGTGGCGTGTACTACAGCAGCGACGCCTGGGACGGCTACCAGCCGGCCCGTGACCGCATCTACGACGTGCTGAAGGACAGCGGCGGCCAGGCCCCGGTGAGCAAGGTCGTCGTGCTGACGGGCGACATCCACAGTTCGTGGGCCGCCGACCTGACGCAAGACCCGAACAACAGCAACGTCGCCGCTGGCGGCTACAACGCCAGCACTGGCGAAGGCTCGCGGGCGGTCGAATTCGTCGGCACGTCGATCTCGTCTCAGGGCGTGGACGACCCGGCTGCGGCAGCCGGCACGATTGCCGAGCTGAGCCCGGCCAACCCGCACCTGAAGTACATCAACCTGAACCGGCGCGGCTACATGCTGCTGGACGTGACGCCGGCACGCGCCGTGGCCGAGTGGTGGTACGTGGACACCGTGGCCAGCCCCAGCACCGCCGAGAGTTTTGCGGTGGCCTACCAAACGCTGTTCGGCAGCAACCGCGTGCAGGCTGCGGTGCAGACCACGCCGGTCGTCAACCCACCGGCGCTGGCGCCTTGAATTCGTCACCCCACTTGAAGCAGGAACCCAACATGACCGTCACCTTCTTCGCGCAGCGCGTGGCCGTGGCCACCGCGCTGGCCTGTACCGCGGCCGCAGCCCAGGCCGCCGATTTCACGTTGAACGGCACCATCACCTTCCACAACGATGTGGTGCAGATCGACTGCGCCCTGGCCGCGCCCGGCGTGGGCGTGAAGATCTGGAGCGACTCCTGGCGGCCGGGCCTGAACTTCGACCCGGCCAGCGCCTTGTGGGTGGCCAACGGTGCCGATTTCAGCTGGGTGCAGGCCAATGACGACGACGACACGGCGGCACCGGGCCAGGGCTACTGCGACACCGGTCTGGCGCTGGCCACGCTGGCCGCCGGCCAATACCGACTGACGCTGCTGGCGTCGAGCAACGAACTCAACGGCAGCCTGTTGTCGCAAGGCTTTGCCTGCAGCGGACTCACGCCGATTCCGCTGGCGCAGTGGAATCAACCGGGCTACGACGTCAACGCCAACGACCAGCAGGGCGGCTATTGGCAATTGCATTTTTCGGGCCTCGACAGCGTCGCGGCGGTGCCCGAACCTGCAGCCGCCTGGCTGCTGTTCGCAGGTCTGGCGGCCGTCATGGGGTCGACGCGGCTGAAGGCAGCCCGGACCGCGCGTTCAGCAGCGGCCTGAACGCCGGCTGCGCGGCTGCAGTTTGTCGAGTTCGGCGATCTGCTGCTTCAGCAAGATGAGCAAAGTGCGTGCGTGTTCCACCGGCACGCGCAGGCAGGTCGAGTCCGAGCCCTCGTCGCGCAAAGGTCGGGTCATGACGAGGGCGTCGACACTGATCTCGATCAGGCCTTTGTCGTGCCGCATCGACTTCAGTCGCTGCACTTCGATGTCGTAGGGCTTCAAGCGTGGTCTCCGGATTGCTGCGGGTGTGGATTGTCGGCGCTCACCGCATCATCAGGAAACAAGGCGGCCCGTGCGCTGGCAAATAGACGCCCACGGGTTTGCTTGCTACATCCCCGTCTGCCGCTACAACTTCTGGAGGGCAGTCCCTGGCAGCAGCGCGCCAACGCAGTCTCATCGTGAAGGCGGTCAGCGCCCTCGGCAGCTTCGGCTTGACGTTGGCAGCGGCCAGCGCCACGGCCGCCGCGCTGGACACCGTGCTGGTCGCCAGCGGCCTGTCGGCACCGCTCTACGAAGGCTGACGCTGCGCTGCAGAGCGATGCGCGACTTGCCGATCGGAACCTGGGAGCCAGCGCGGTTGGGCGCGCCCAGCGGGCGGCGACTGCTCGCTGCTAACGGCAACAGTACGGCAACAGTACGGCAACAGTGCCGCCCCAGAAAGCAAAAAAGTCAGCAGGCGCTAACCTGCTGACTCTTGCGTTTCTTGGCTCCTCGACCTGGGCTCGAACCAGGGACCTACGGATTAACAGTCCGGCGCTCTACCGACTGAGCTATCGAGGAATACAGCCTTGCAGTATAGCCTGCTTTCTCAGGCCGAAGCCTGGGGCGGCACGCTCGTTCAGAAGGTCACCGCCACCGATGCGTGAAAACCGCGCGGCGCCAGGGGGTAGAGGTAGGCGTGGCCGTACTGGTAGGGCGCTTCCTTCCAGGCCCGCTGGTTGGTGAGGTTGTCGATGCCGACGCGCCAGACGGCGGTGGCGGCGGTGCTGGCCGGGCTGCCGTTACCCAGGCGCTGCGTGTAGCGCGCGGCCAGGTCGATGCGCGTCCAGCCGGGGGTGGCCACCGAGTTGTCGGGCAGCACCTTGCGTTCGCCCTCATGCGTTATGAAGCCCAGTAGCGCCAGGCCTGGAACGGCCGCGATGTTGTAGGCCGCTTGCACCTTCAGGCTGGCCGCCGGCACATTGGTCGGACGTTTGCCATTCAGGCTGGCGTCCAACGAAGCGTCGCGCCGCGCGCGCAGCACCATCGCGCTGCCGCGCAGGCTCAGCGCACCGCTGCGCCACTCGGCTTCGGCTTCCAGGCCGGTGTGGCGTGAACTGCCGTCGGCGCGCTTGACGCAACTGCCCGCCACGTCGCAGTTGCCGATGTCGCGCCACTCGGGGCGTTCGATGTCGAAGCCCGCAATGCGCCAGTCCAGCGTGCGGCCGGCGTGCTTGTAGCCGGCTTCCAGCTGACGGCTCTTCAGCGCCGGCAAAGCCTGGCCGGCATTGGTGTAGCGCGAACGATTGGGTGCCACCTCGGACTCGACGCCCTGGCCCCAGCTGGCGTAGGCGGTGCCTGCTGCGCCGAGCGCATGGCTCAGCGCCAACGACGGCGTGGTGAAAGTCTGGCTGTAGGCGGTGGCGCGCGAGCCGTCAGTGCGCACGCTGTCGCGCTGCAAACGCGTGCTGCGCAAGCCCATCCACACACGCGTGCTTTCAGTCAGGGCCACCACGTCCTGCAAATGCAATTCGGTGCTGCGCTCGTCGCGGTTGGTGTTCTCGTCGGTCAGGCTGGGGTCGGCCGCCACTTGCGGCAAGCCGTCGATGCTGCCGCTGCCGACATAGTTGTAGGCCTGGCGGCCGAAGCGGGAATCGAAACGCGTGGACAGCACCCCGGCATTGAAGCGGTGTGCCATCCCATTGAGCGTCGCGCGGCCGGCCACGTACACATCCAGCGCCTGGCTGGTGCGGCGTTCGCCCTCGCTGCGGAAGTCGTACAGGTCGAAGCTGCCGTCGCTGCAATAGCGGTCGTAGTTGTTCTCGGCACTGCAACCGAAGGGAAAGGCGATGCGGTCGTCGGTGCGCAATTGCTGGCGCACGCCGTGGGCGACCAGGTCGATGCCGTCGCTGAGCGCCTGGGTGTAGCGCAGTGAAGCCGTGCGGCCGTCGAACACCACCGGCAGCGACCACCCCTGGTTGTTCAGGTTGATGCGCGGATCGACAGCTTTCGCATCCGCCAAGCGGCCGCCCAGCAGGCTGAAGCCGGGCACGCTGGGCTGGCTTTGGTGGCTGATTTCGATCTCGGCTTCCAGCAGGCTGCCGCGCGCCAGTTGGGCGTCGAAAGCACCGGCCAGCAGGTGGCGGCTGCCCTGGGTGTTGCGCGCCGGCGGGTTCAGGCGGTCGGCACTGGCGTTGATGCGCCAGCCGAGGCCGCCGCTGTTGCTGTCGCTGTTGCTGGCGTCGGGGCCGGTGCGGTCGCCGACGTCAATGCGGGCACCCACCGAGCCCGGCGCTTCGAAGCCCAAGGCCGCGTTGCGCACGCCACGCTGCGGTCGCTTCACAAGCAGGTTCACCAGGCCCCCGGGCGCGCTGGTGCCGGCCTGCAAGCCGCTGGTGCCTTTGAGGATTTCGATGGCCTGCTTGTTGGCCTGGCCGATCGCCGTTTCGGCGTTGATGGGCAGGCCGTCACGGCGGTAGTTGAAGCGGTTGTCGAGGGTGAAACCGCGCACCGCCAATTGGCTCCAGTAGCCCGGTGGGTTGTAGGCGTCGGTGATGCCGGCGTCCAGCCGCGTGATGTCGGCCAGGCTGCCGATGCCGGCGTCCTGCAGCTGCGCGGTGGTGATGACCGTGGCCGAGTAAGGCGCGGCATTCAGCGGGATGTCGCCGAAGCCGGCCACAGTGGCCACGTTACTGCGGCTTTTGCCTGTGATGGTGATGGTTTGCGGCTCGCTGACTTGGGCCCAGACCGGGCCCGCAGCGAGGGCCAGTGCGGCCTGCGCCAGTGCGTGCAAACGCCGCTTCAGCGGACGGGGGGAGGACGATTGAAAACGGAAAACGGATGCCATCGTGGTGCCTGGGTTTTGCGATGGCAGGTGGGCAAACACTGGAAGAAGACACGCACGGAGAACCCGTGGGTCGATCAGGCTGCTTCCCTGCGCGAGGATTACCTCAATCAGGTTCAAAGGGACTGTCTCAGCCAGGCCATCACAGCCCAGCACCCCTAGCGGACGCTCCACGGTGTGGAGCGAAGGGCTATTGTGGCCCAAAGGCCAGGATGTGCCGGCTCAGCCCGTCAGCCCACACGGCGTAGCCCTCGTGACTGGGGTGCACGCCGTCCACCGCCATCCCGGCGCTGGTGGTCGACGCGGGGTGCCAGTACAAAGTTCGCTGGGTCTGCAGGGTGGGGCCGTTGCGCGGGCTGCGCGGCCGGCGCGGCCCCGCCAGCTGGCCGGCCAGCGTGGCGTTCATCTGCCGCGCCCAGCGGCCCATGAACCAGCGCAAGGGCTGCGGCAAGGCCATGCAGGCGTGCATGGGCGGCACCGCGCTGTGCACCAGCAGCCGGGGCTCGAAGCGTAGGCAGATCAGATCGGCCAGGCGGTGCTGCCACTGCGTCCAGGGCAGCGGCGCGCACAGGCCGGTGGCGTCGTTGGCACCGATGGACAACACCACCACATCGAAGCGCGCCTGTGGTGCATCCTGCAGCAGGCTGTGCAGGCCGGGCGAGTCCAGCCCGTTGACGGCCAGCACGCACCATTCAACGGTGTGGTGCCGGCTGAGCCGCTGCACCAGCTGGCCGCACAAGGCCTGTTCCTGGCTGGCCGCGCCGACCCCGGCGGCACCCGAGTCGCCGGCCAACAGCAGCCGCACCAGGGAACCCCGGCCGGCCGTGCCGGCGCGACAGCCGGGTGCCTCGGGCATGCGCGGCGTGATGCGGCGCACGTGCCGGGCCTGCAGCCACAGCAGCGGCCACAACAAGGCCAGCAGCAGCGGGCGTTGCCAGTCCGGCAGGGGTGGCGTGTTCATGGCGTCTCCTTCAGGCGGGCGGCACCGCGCAGCGGTGCCCCGCAGCATGGTCGCCGGCCCGGGTCTGCAGCGTCGGTGCGTTGCGGCACATCGCGGCCCTGCGCACGGCGCGCCGTCGGCATGGCTGCGGCCCTGGCGGCCCACGGCAGCCGGGTGCCCGTGGTCCAATTCGCGCTGTCACCGCTTGTTTGGAAGTCATGGCAACTGCTGTATCGCCGCTGTATTTGCTGGAACGTTTCGATGTCGGCGTGGTCCATCTGGACAGCGAACGCAACGTCACCGGCATGAACGATTTCGCCCGCCGCGTGCTGCCGGTGGAACGCATGCAACCCTTCAACCGCATGGTGCTGAGCTTCCACCCGGAACGCTCGCGGCCGAAGGTTGAATTTCTGCTCGACCAGGCCTCGACCTGCCCAGTGGCCAACCCGCCGCCGATGACGATGATCATCAACATCCCCGAACGGGTGTTGCTCATCAAGGTCGCGCGCACCGCCGACGCGGCACAGCAGCCCACGGGCTACGTGCTGGTCTTCTACGACATCACCGACGTGGTGGCGGCCAACGAGCAGCCCATGCCCGATGCCACAGCGGTGGTGCGCCGGCAGCTGCAGAAAATACCGGCCGTGTCGGGCCAGCGCACCCTGTTCATCGACGCCGCCGAGGTGCTGCGTTTGAATTCCGACGGCCACTACACGCGCGTCATCACGGCCGGGGCGAACCAGTTCTGCAACCTCAGCATCGGCGACCTGGAAGCCCGCTTGGACGCCGAACATTTCATGCGCGTGCACCGCAGCCACATCGTCAACCTGCGCCACGTGGCGCAACTGCTGCGGGTTGACGGCCGGCTGGTGCTGCGGCTGCACGACGACGACACCGACGTGCCGGTTTCGCGCACCAGCAGCAGCGCCTTGATGGCCCGATTGGGCATTGCAACGGCTGCGGTGGCCGTTCGACCGGCTTGGTGAGGGTTGGTCAGGGTTAATTCTGGTCAGGACTTTCCCGTAGATTTTCACGGCGACAAATCAGGCCCAAAGCGCTTCGTGCAGCGCTGATGCATTTCGTGCAGACGCCAGGCGTTTCGCGGCTGAAAGTTCACTGGCGACCCCGGATTTGCAGTCGCCCCGGCTGCACACGCCTTGCGCTTGTGCGTCAAGAATGAGTGCCCGCAGACAGCACCGGCCGGAGACCCACCCGATGATTCCACCCGCATTCGACTACCACGCACCCCGCACCGTGGGTGAAGCCATCGCGCTGCTCGGCAGCCTGGGGCAAGACGCCAAACTGCTGGCCGGCGGCCACAGTTTGCTGCCGATGATGAAGCTGCGTTTCGCCCAGCCGGCGCACCTGATCGACATCAACCGCATCCCGGAATTGCGCGGCGTCCGGGAAGACGGGAACGATGTCGTCATCGGCGCCATGACGGTCGAGAACGACCTGATCAGCAGCGCCATCCTGCAAGCGAAAGTGCCGCTGCTGGCCGAAGCATCCAAGCTGATTGCCGACCCGCAGGTGCGCAACCGCGGCACGCTGGGCGGCGACATCGCCCACGGCGACCCGGGCAACGACCACCCGGCCATCAGCCTGGCGCTGAACGCCACCTTCGAACTGCAAGGCCCGAAAGGCAGCCGTAGCGTGAAGGCCGACGACTTCTTCCTGGGCACCTACATGACGGCGCTGGCCGACGACGAAATCATGGTCGCCATCCGCGTGCCGGCTTTCGCGCCGGGCACGGGTTGGGCCTATGAAAAGCTGAAGCGCAAGACCGGCGACTGGGCCACCGCCGGCGCCGCCGTGGTGATGCGCATGGCCGAAAGCAAGGTGACATCGGTGCGCATCGCGCTGACCAACGTGGCACCGATGGCAATACGCGTGCCGGCCGCCGAAGCCGCACTCATCGGCCAGCCGCTGAACGCGGCCACGCTGGCCGCAGCCAGCGCCGCCACACAGGCCGCTTGCGACCCTGCCGAAGACCTGCGTGGCGACATTGCCTACAAGACCGCGATGGCCGGCCAGATGGTCAAGCGCGCACTGCTGGCCGCTGCGGCACGCTGCAGCTGAAAACCCAGCTGAAGCCGGAACGAACACCCAGTAAAGACACCAAGGACACACACACCATGGCGAAGAAGCTGATCAGCGTGAAAGTCAACGGCCGCGTGCAGGAAAAGGCCGTTGAGCCGCGCACGCTGCTGATCCACTTCCTGCGCGAGGAACTCAACCTGACCGGCGCGCACATCGGCTGCGAAACCAGCCACTGCGGGGCCTGCACGGTCGACATCGACGGGCAAAGCGTGAAGAGCTGCACCCACCTGGCGGTGCAGTGCGACGGCGGCGAGGTGCTGACCGTTGAAGGCCTGGCTTCCTTGGCAAAAGACGGCGGCGTCTTGCACGCCGTGCAGGAAGGCTTCTACAAGGAACACGGCCTGCAATGCGGCTTCTGCACGCCGGGCATGCTGATGCGCGCCTACCGCTTCCTGCAAGAAAACCCCAACCCGACCGAGGCGGAAATTCGCGCCGGCATGGCCGGCAACCTGTGCCGCTGCACGGGCTACCAGAACATCGTCAAGGCCGTGCAATACGCCGCGGCCAAGCTGCAACAGACTGAGAAGGTGGCCGCATGAACGCGCCGATCGAACCGACGCTGCTGGAACGTGAAGATGCGCTGCAAGGCCTGGGCGTCAGCCGCCTGCGCAAGGAAGACGCGCGCTTCATCCAGGGCAAGGGCAACTATGTCGACGACATCAAGATGCCCGGCATGCTGCACATGGACATCGTGCGCAGCCCGTTCGCCCACGCCCGCATCAAGTCCATCGACAAGAGCGCGGCGCTGAAAGTGCCCGGCGTGATTGCCGTGCTGACCGCCGACGACCTGAAGCCGCTGAAGCTGCACTGGATGCCCACGCTGGCCGGTGACGTGGCGGCCGTGCTGGCCGACGAGAAGGTGCACTTCCAGATGCAGGAAGTCTGCGTCGTCATCGCCGAAGACCGCTACGCAGCCGCCGACGGCGTGGAAGCCGTGCAGGTCGAATACGAAGAGTTGCCCGTCGTGCTGGACCCCTATGAAGCCCTGCAACCCGGCGCGCCGGTGCTGCGCGAAGACCTGGCCGGCAAGACCAGCGGCGCCCACGGCCCGCGCGAGCACCACAACCACATCTTCACCTGGAGTGCGGGTGACGAAGCGGCGACGAGCGCCGCTTTCGCCGCCGCGCCGGTGACGGTGGCGGAGCACATCTTCTACCCGCGTGTGCATCCCTGCCCGCTGGAAACCTGCGGCTGCGTCGCCAGCTTCGACCCCGTGCGCGGCGAGCTCGTCACCTACATCACGAGCCAGGCGCCGCACATCGTGCGCACCGTCGTCTCGCTGCTCTCGGGCATCCCCGAAAGCAAGGTGCGCATCGTCAGCCCCGACATCGGCGGCGGCTTCGGCAACAAGGTCGGCATCTACCCCGGCTACGTCTGCGCCATCGTTTCGAGCATCGTGCTCGGCAAGCCGGTGAAGTGGGTCGAGGACCGCATCGAGAACATCAGCTCGACGGCCTTTGCCCGCGACTACCACATGGACGGCGAGATCGCCGCCACCGCCGACGGCAAGATCACCGGCCTGCGCGTCAACGTGGTCGCCGACCACGGCGCCTTCGACGCCTGCGCCGACCCGACCAAGTTCCCGGCCGGCCTGTTCCACATCTGCAGCGGCAGCTACG
>JANMZP010000077.1:0-2153 GCA_031383435.1 Betaproteobacteria bacterium
TTCGTCGCTGGCGCCAGGCATCGAAGCTGCGACGCGGACTCCCGGCCGCACGGCCGGAACAGGTACGGCCGAGCAAGGCTTCCTGCACTGCGGTCCGCAGGGGGCAGGGCACTTCGTCAAGATGGTCCACAACGGCATCGAATACGGCGTGATGGCGGCGTACGTGGAAGGGTTGAATGTTCTGCGCATCGCCAACATAGGCCAGCGTGACGGCCGGCCGCAAAGCGAGCACGACGCCGAAACCACGCCGCTGCGCAACCCCGAGTCGTATCGATTCGAGATGAACCTGCCCGAGATCACCGAGGTGTGGCGCCGCGGAAGTGTCATCGATTCTTGGTTGCTCGACCTGACTGCCACCGCCTTGCTGAATGATCCCGAACTGGCTGGGTACGACGGGCGTGTGTCCGATTCGGGCGAAGGCCGCTGGACGATCCAGGCCGCCATTGCCGAAGGGGTGCCGGTGCCGGTTCTCAGCGCCGCGCTGTTCGACCGCTTCACGTCGCGCGGCAACGCCGACTTCTCGAACCGAGTCTTGTCCGCGATGCGGTATGAGTTCGGCGGCCATATCGAAAAGCCGCCGTCATGACATCCACGCAAGACGTCGTTTTCCTGCTCGACGTGGACAACACGCTGCTCGACAACGACTGGGTCATCGCGGACCTGCACGCCCACCTGGAGCTCGAGTTCGGCGCCGCCAGTACGGCGCGCTACTGGGCGATCTTCGAGAACTTGCGCAGCGAACTCGGCTATGCGGACTACCTGGGTGCGCTGCAACGCTACCGTCTCGATGCTGAACTCGGTCAAGGCAGTGACCCGCGTCTGCTGCAGATGTCCACGTTCCTCATCGACTACCCGTTCGCGGATCGCCTCTACCCGCGCGCCCTTGAAGTCATCGAGCACCTGAACATCTTTGGGCACACAGTGATCCTGTCCGATGGGGATGTGGTGTTTCAGCCTCGCAAGGTCCGGCGTTCGGGGCTATGGGATGCCGTGTCCGGCCGGGTGCTGATCTACATCCACAAGGAACAGATGCTCGATGCCGTCCAGCGCAACCACCCGGCGCGACGCTACGTGATGGTCGACGACAAGCTCCGCATCCTGACTGCCATGAAGCAGGTCATGCAGGATCGCCTGACGACAGTCTTCCCGCGCCAAGGCCACTATGCGCTGGACCCTGCCGTGATGGCTGCCTACCCGGCTGCAGACCTGACCATCGAACGCACCGGCGACCTGCTGGATGCGGACATTCGCAGCCTGTTTGCACGCCAGGAGTAACGATGGAACCCAAGATGAAACCCCAGATGAACACCAACACCCGCAAGCTGCACGATCTGGGGCAACGCATCTGGCTCGACAACATCACGCGCGAGATGTTGAACAACGGGACCTTGGCACGCTACATCGCCGAGTTGTCGGTCACTGGGCTGACGTCGAACCCCACGATCTTCGAGCACGCGATCGGCAGCGGCGGCCTCTACGACGAGGCGATCCAGAAGCTGGCGGCCAAAGGTCTGCCCAGCGAGGACATCTTCTTCGAACTCGCGCTGCAAGACCTGACGCTGGCCGCTGACCTGTTCCGACCGATCTTTGATGCCAGCGACGGCAGCGACGGCTGGGTGTCGCTGGAAGTCTCCCCGCTGCTGGCGAACGACACCGCTGGAACCATCTGGGCAGCTGCTCGGCTGCACGAGCGAGCCGCGCGTCCAAACCTCTTCATCAAGATTCCCGGCACGCCTGAAGGCATTCCAGCCATTGAGCAGTCGATCTTCGACGGCGTGCCGATCAACGTCACCCTGCTGTTCTCGCAAGAGCACTGCGCGGCGGCGGCGCAAGCCTATCTGCGCGGTATCGAGAGACGCCTCGAAGCCGGGCTCGGCCTCAAAGTCGAGTCTGTCGCGTCGCTCTTCGTCAGCCGCTGGGATGTCGTGGTGAAGGACGACGTTCAGCCGCAACTGCACAACCAGCTCGGCGTCGCCATCGCCATGCGAGCCTACAAGGCCCACTGCGACTTTCTCGCGTCCGAGCGGTGGCAACGGTTGGCCGCGGCCGGCGCCCGCCCGCAACGCCTGCTCTGGGCCAGCACCGGCACCAAAGACCCTGCCGCACCTGACACGCTTTACGTCGAAGCTCTCGCGGCGGCGGGGACCATCGAC
>JANMZP010000080.1:0-10279 GCA_031383435.1 Betaproteobacteria bacterium
CGCCTGAGGATGTCCAAGCCAAAGCTGTGGAACGTGCCAATGCACAGCGCAGCGGCCTCTTGCGGGCGCTTCTGCGCGATGCGGTCGGACATTTCACCTGCGGCCTTGTTCGAGAAGGTCAGGATAGGATGCGCCTGGGGTCAACGCCCTCATCGAGCAGGCTTTCGACGCGCGCCACCAGCGTGCGTGTCTTCCCTGTGCCCGGCCCGGCCTGGAGCAGGAACGCGGCGCCGCGATGCGCAGCGGCGGCTCGCTGTTTGTCGTTCAAGGGGATTTCGACTGGGTCTGCAGCGGCGACAACCGGGAAGGCAGGTAGCAACAGAGCATCCAGCATCTGCTGTGCGACGACCTCGAACGGAGCCCCCAGACGCGCGGCAATGTTGGAGCACGTCTGGCCCTGAGCCACATGCAGGTCGAACGCCACGGGCCTTGGGAGGAGGAGTTCCCTCGCGAAGAGGTCCATCTGTACCTCCCGCCGTTGCCGTCGGCTGTAGTCGACGACGCGGTCCATCCCGACCGGCGCGGCTTCCGAGGTGCGGGCTGGGTCGATGTAAGTCGCTGGCTCGGGCCCCTCTTCTCCATCGCCCAGTTCGGCGTGCCCGATTTCGTGTGCAACGAGGAACGCCTGGTCAAAAGGCGAGCCTTCGGTCTCATGGACGATGAGGGGAAGGTCCGGATCAAAATAGGCCCGGCCGCCATCGAGCAGCGCGGCGTCGGGAGCGCAGGTTTCGACGGTGATCCCGAGGTCACTTGCTATCCCGACAGCGAACTCGTACGGGGACCAAGGGTTGCGCCCGCGCTGGACGGCCTCATCGTGCAGTCGCCGAGCGTGCTGCCGAGCCAGCTCTATCGGGTCCACGGCTACTCCTCGCGGAGCAGGTTCGAAATTCTCTGTTCGTCGACGCCGGCGTCTTGCAAGACCCTCTCGAACGACACCTTCCCAGGAACTGCTGGCTTGACGGCCGATTTCCTTGCGCGAGCCAGGGGAGCCTCGGGAGGAAGAGCGAGATAGGAGTGCAGCGCCTCGGTCGATGTCTGCAGAGCCTCAGCCATCTTCGCGAGAACGCGCTGCGGCAACGTTGCGACGTCGATCCGACGCTCTCGAAACGCAAGGCCAACCTGCAAGGGCAGGTTAAACACTTTGATGGCTTCGGCAAAGGTCTTTGCTGGGGCAGCTTGCAAGGACTGAAGAGTTGTCGTGTTCTCCCGGAGACGCGCCATACCTGCGGCGACAAGGTCAAACTCGGCGGCGCCGGGGGGGACGTCATCGTCGAACTCCCGTGTCAGCTCCATGGATAGATCTATCAGGGCCACGGCATGCTCAGGGTATTGGGCGAGGTATCGCTGTAGGACACCGGTTCCTGGCTCGAAGTCCATGGCTAACGCTCTCAGGACATCGTCTGCTGTGATTTGGGGCTGCTTGGCCATCACTTCTTCCCCTTGCGCTCAAGACGCAGCTTCAGGGACGAAAAGGCCTTGTCACGATGTGTGCGGATGGTCTTCTCTGATTTCCCCAGGGCTTTGCTGATGGACTCGACCGAGGGGTCGTTGGACTCGATGGGAATATCTTGGCGCCACATCACGACGATCCTCCTCTGGAACTCAGGCAGGGTGTCAATCGCTTCGTCAAGGAGGAGCCGGTAATCTTTTTTGTCGAGTTCGTCGACGTCGAAGGGGTCGTAGTCGCCAACGGCCGATTCGACCTGAGCCGACACCTCGCCGTCCTCGGTCTCAAGTTCAGTAGTCCGATTCTCGTGCTTCCAGTGGCGCACGTTCGCGTCCCGACGATCCGCTGCCACCGCGCTACTGAAATTGACCTCGTAGTAGTCAAGGCGGTCATCGTATTGCCCCCGGTCGCTGAGCAGGAGATCGACGAAGTGGTCGCGGACGTCCTCGCGGATGTTCATCCTGGTCAACGAGACCGAGGCACCGCCAGCGTCGGTGACTGAGGGTACTCGGCGGGCCACACGGAATAGAAGCTTCTCGGTGAGCTTTTCGCGGTGGGCGCCGGCAACCGCGTTGCGCACGAAGTACAGCAGCGCTTCGGGGGAGACGAATCCGGGGTCGCTAACCTGCCACAGGCCGGCGCGACGCTCCAGTTCGGCGGCGCTGATTCCAGCGAGAGCTTGTATCTCGGCTTCGACCTTGTCGCGCCTGAAATACGGCGTGCCATCGAGCTTGTGCTTGCGAAGGGGGCGTGACACGACTATTCCTCGGTCTCGTGCGCTGGAGCGGCCCTTCTTTTGAAGGCTGAACTTAATGTATCAGCAGATCAGCGCGAGCCTTTGTCTTACCCCCGGATGTGCACCCCTGCGGTTTGGTTTGTGCAATCCAAAACGGCGACGTGCACCACCCCAGCGTTTGCAGTCGGCAGCCGCTGGGCAGATGAACCGCCCCGGGTTTTGAGGAGGCTCCAACTCTTGAGAAGATGGAGCCATGAACAAGTCGAAGAAGTTCTCGCCTGAGGTCCGTGAGCGGGCCGTACGGCTGGTGCAGGAGCACCGCGGGGAATACCCGTCGCTGTGGGCCGCGATCGAATCGATCGCCCCGAAGATTGGCTGCGTGGCGCAGACGCTGCTTGAGTGGGTCAAGCAATCAGAGGTAGACGCCGGTGCCCGGCCGGGTGTCAGCAGCGCCGAAGGCAAGCGCATCAAGGACCTGGAGCGCGAGGTCAAGGAATTGCGCCGGGCCAACGAGATCCTGAAGCTGGCCAGCGCGTTTTTCGCCCAGGCGGAGCTCGACCGCCGGCTGAAGTGATGTACGGGCTTGTCGATATGCACCGCGGTGTCCACGGGGTCGAGCCGATCTGCGCAGTGCTGCAGATCGCCCCATCGGCCTATCGCCGACATGCCGCCCGGTGCAGGGATCAGACCCTGCTGAGCCCCAGGGCGCAGCGCGACGAGGCGTTGATGCCCGCGGTGCAGCAGGTGTGGAACGCCAACCTGCAGGTCTATGGCGCTGACAAGGTCTGGAAGCAGTTGAATCGCGAGGGTGTCGAGGTGGCGCGCTGCACGGTCGAGCGGCTGATGCGACGTCTGGGCCTGCGAGGCGTCAAGCGGGGCAAGGTCGTTCGCACCACCATCAGCGACAGCAAGGCGCCGTGTCCGCTGGACAAGGTCAACCGGCAGTTCAGGGCTGATCGGCCGAATCAGCGCTGGGTGTCTGACTTCACCTACGTCTCGACCTGGCAGGGCTGGCTGTACGTGGCCTTCGTCGTGGATGTGTTCGCCCGGCGCATCGTCGGCTGGCGCGTGAGCAGTTCGATGACCACCGACTTCGTCCTGGATGCCCTGGAGCAAGCGCTGTACGCAAGGCAGCCGGAACGCGACAGCAGCCTGGTCCATCACTCGGATCGCGGGTCGCAATACGTCAGCATCCGGTACAGCGAACGGCTGGCCGAAGCCGGTGTGGAGCCCTCGGTGGGCAGCAAGGGCGACAGCTACGACAACGCGCTGGCCGAGACCATCAACGGGCTGTACAAGGCCGAACTTATCCATCGCCGAGCACCCTGGAAAACCAAGGAGGCGGTGGAACTGGCCACGCTGGAATGGGTGGCCTGGTTCAACAACCACCGCCTGCTCGAACCCATCGGCTACATCCCACCCGCCGAGGCCGAGGCAAACTACTACCGGCAACTCGCCAGTCAAGCCGCCGAGGTGGCGGCCTGACTTAACCCAATGGGCCTCCGCGAATCCCGGGGCGGTTCAAGAGGGTGCGTCAGTCGGTCGGCAACCTGGGCTCGCATCCGCAAGGTCGGATCGACTCACGCGCCGACAGAAGCGCCGTGAACGAGTCCATGAGGAACGCTTGTCGGAAAGTGCTGCGGTCTGGGAGACAGCGTCCACGCGGTGTTGCGCGGGTCTGGATGCCAACCCAAGAGGGGAGCTCGTTTTTGCATGTGGCTGTGACACGCGGTGCACCCAGCCGCAGTCAAACTGGGCACAGCCGTCACAGATTTCGCCGACAAACACGGCGAAGCTCCAGCGAAGTGATGAACGACCTGCGGCGCGCGGCGGAAATCGCTGCGCGGGTGCGTCGATTTTCTTGGCGTCGTTGCCTGTTCTGACAGACTGATCAAAGAAATCGGAGTTGACTCGCTTCCTCCCTTCCGATAGATTGAAGGTGAGAGTACGCAGCATGCTGCAGTTTCTCAAAACGCAACAGCCGGTCCGCCGCTGTTCCGTACCGCCGGTTCAATCCGGCATCCCGATTTGAGCGTCAGCGCTCTTCTCGGTTTAACCAGTGACGGGGCTTGCCTTGTCCAACAAGGCCGGCGGGATCTTCGATCTCCCGGTTCTTGGCTAGGCCTTCTTGGCCACGCTGCGCACTCCTCGTGAGCTTCGCATGCGAAACCAGCTCGCGTCCGCCGCGGGCCTGGACCTCATCGACTGGCCGGCCCACCCCCGGTCTTCCTCGACCCCCTTCATGCCGTCTGGCCGACGGCATGGGCACGTGCGTGCCTTCCATGGCCACGTGTGTGCCTCCAGCGGGTGGGTTGGGGCATGCAAACACCCGAAGGACCTTCACTTCAAGGAGTTTTGCATGCCCTGTCCCTCGCTGATTTTTTCTCACACTGCCGCATCACCCTGCCCGTTTACGGGCCTGCTCCATCTCGGGGCGGCGCAGCCCTGCGCGGCTCTCGCACAACGGCCTTGGCGGGGTGCCGCGTGAGCGCCGAGAGGAAGCACCGCCTGGGCGTGCTGCAGCACAACACGCTGCTGGACAAGCTGCACACGCATGCTGATCCGCGTGTTCGGGTGGCGGTAGCCAAGTTCGTTGAGCACGAGTGCCCGCCCGCGGACGCTCCGCGCCTGCAAACGGCCCTCAAGCGCCTGGAGATTGGATTGATCTCCTTGGCGGCAGACAGGCCGCGTCTCCAGTCAATGGTGGCGCAGGAGCTTGCAGGCCTGCGGCACCTGGCCGCCGCCGCAGACAGCTTGGCGGATCCCAGCTGCGATCGCCAACCCACCGATGCTTGGCTGAAGAAGTTCAAGACCTACAGCGCGTTGCTGCTGGTGGTCGAGGACGACCTGGCCTCGTTGCGGGCCCTGGCGGCCGAGTACCTTCGTGGGGTCTACACCGGTGTTCGACCCCACGCCAACGTGGCCTACAACATTAGGCTTCGGTCGCACTCGCCGGGCACCCCGGAAGCAGACGCGCCCGATGCGGCTCGGCCCTGGGAAGGGCGGTACGAGGCGACCATTCAGTTGCTGGAGGACCTGGAGCTCGACAGTGCCGAGGGCGATACGGCTCGCTTTCAGGAGGCCGCCTGCTCCAGCTTCATCTGGAAGGCCAAGCGCCCGGGCCGGCACGAACGCCCAGGCCTGGTCCATCACCGCAATCTCACGATCGACGCTCTGGCGGACACCTTTGAGAGCTTGCGCGTTGATCTTGAGGCCGAGGTCACACTGGCCGCCGGCATCGCAGCCGGCTTCTTCTCCGGGTTGCCTTGGGGCCTATCGCAGGGGGTGCCACTTGCACGCCCACACGGCGATGCCTGGGTCATTTGGCTCGATGTGAAACAGGGCTGCTACCACCTGAACCTCAACCCCGTGGTCCGCGGCGCCGCGAGCGCAAAGGGCAATCGCAACTATGTGCCGGCCACGCGCGCATTTCGGCGTTTCTTGCCGTCCAAGGTCGCAAAAGCCCTGCAGCTTCTGCTGTTGAAGTACCCGACGGCCTCTGCATTGGGGGCGCTATGCGCTAGCGCGGACGTCCCGCCCGAGCAGATCATCGGCGCGGACGACGGTCGAGTTCTGAAGTCGTCTATAGCCAGGTTATTTAACTCGCGCCCTGTTCTATCGAGGCTGCTGGAGATTCCTGCGCCGCTGGCCGCCGCCTGCATCGGGGATTTCGCGCGTGTGCCGCACTCGAGACTTTTCTACTACTCGGCGGGCCCGAAGGAGGTTGCAGAGTCGCTGAAGGCACTTGAGCCGCATCTGAACTGGGGCACGATCCCGGTAGAGGATCAGCAGGGAACGGCTATCGGCGCCGGCGTCGTGCCTGAGTTGCAAGCCCTCGCTGAAATCGCATCGACCCTGTCTTCTCGCGTGCACGCATCCAAGCCGCCGAGGCGATACACGCTGGAACACCTCTCCCGCTTTCACAACGCGGTCACCGACTACAGCGTGTACCTGATTGGACTGGGCGTTCTCAGTCGGGACCGCAAGAGCCTGAAGGTGATCGGCCTGTGGCAATCGCGCGTGCTGGGCGTGGGAGCGCTGCTGGACAAGCGCTCGCGTACCGCAGCCAAGGCGTCGCCCGTCGCCCTGTGCAAGCAGGTGCAAGAGCAGGCGGTGCTGTACCAACTGCACTGCAAGTGCATGCTGCGCCGGCTCAAACTCCTCGGCGTGGAAGGCGGCGCACTCGTGACGTGGCTGCAGGCGATAGTGGACGGGACCGAGAGCCATCCCTTCTTCCGCATCGACGCCCACGGGCACCCCCGCCCGCGCGGTACGCGGGGTGTGTACGACGAACTGCCGGTCGAGTTGAAGATCAAGGCCGACTCGGCTCGCCACTTCTGGGACTCGACCTTGGCCAGTCACGGCGTTCCCGATGAGCTGGTGGATGCGCAGGCGCGCCGGCTGGTCAGCTGGTCAGGCCATTGGTCGCAAGGCCGCCCGATGTGCATCGAGGACCTGCGCACGCAAGTCGGCGCGGTGCAGCAGCGCGTGCTTGCCGAACTGGGCATCAAGGCGGTCGGAGGGCTCCGTAAATGAAGCACTCCCGCAAGCGCCGCTCGCCTGGCAACGGCCACGCCTCGACCGACTTCGATCGCCTTGACTTCGCCCAGGCGGGGCGGTTTGACGAGCTGCAGCGGAACTTCCTCAAGAACGGGCTGTGCACGCCCGGCCAGCGTCGCTGGCCGCGGGCCCTGCTGATGTTCGAGGCCATTGCCGACACGCAGGACCTCGAGGGCATCCAAGCCAGTGGTGTGGTCTACGCGGACGGGACCGCGACGCGGCTCGACTGGGTGCGGTCCGATGGGAGGCACGATGCACGGCACTTGTCGTGCGTCTCCCTCCTCACCCTGGCGCTGGATGGTGGCGACCCACGGGCAGGCGGCCACCTGATGCAGGTACTGGACGATGGGCTTGCGACGGACATGCCAGGTACCAGTGAGCCAGGCGGTGGCCCTGCAGCGCAGGCCGTGGCGTGCAGCCGCGCCTGGCTGAAGCTGAAGCTGCCTCCCCACTTGTTCAACCACATCACCGGCGTCACGCCCATGACCCCACTGCCGCGCACGACGCTGGCGAGATCCGCGACCGGACTCGCGCTGGTGCCACCGCGGGAGGAGGAAAGCGATCAACCAGTTGTGCGCGCGGCTGTCGTGCCGGCCGCGTATTTCCATGCATCCGGTGACGACAGCTCGCGCGTGGTGCTCCATGCAATCCTCGAAGGGGCCTCGCTTCGAGGCGGCGCGCGGCTCGGCGATCGGGCCTTGCGCGAACGCATGGCGCGCCGCTGGCGCGGTCTTTCCGAGGCCGCAGAGGAGGCAGGGCCCATCAGCGGCTTGCTGGTGGCGTTCGTGGAAGAACTGGCGATTCAAGGAAATCACTCGCCCCGCTCGCTCGTGCCCTACGTGAAGTATGGCGCCCCGGTAGTGCTGGATGCCTTTGCCGGACGCGAGTTGGTAGCACTGAACTCCGAGGAACTGGGCATCGCCGTTTCACAAGGCTTGGCCAGGCACGGCTTGGCCGGCGAGTGCCTGCGCAAGGCCCGCGCGTTCCTCGGGCTGTTCCTGGGCTACGCGCGCCAGTGGCTGGAGATTGCACCTCTGCCGGCCGCGGCGTTGCCTGACGTGGAACCCGCCGCTGTGGACGCCAATGTGGCTTGTCCTCACGAGGTGACCCGCATGCTGTCGTGGTTGGCCATGGGCGTGGGCGATGGGCGCGTCGCAAGGCAGACCAGCCTGGTCTTGCGTCTGCTCCAGCACATTGAGCTTCGAGTCACGGAGGTCTTCTTTACGCAGCTTCGCAATGTCCGCATCAGCAACGGCACCATCGAGTTCGAGACCGCGCTCCAGGGTCGGCTGCATGGGCTAAAAAGTCGGCAAGCCCAGCAAGCGCGCATCGTCCACGATCCGCTTCTCGCGACTGAATTGCTTGAGTGGAAGCAAATGCGCCGCGATGAAGGTGGCCTGGACGCCGACCTGTTGTTCGGGACGAGGAAGGCGCAGCGCCGGTTCCACCACTTGGCGGCCACGTATGGCTGGCTCAATGCCGCGTTGAAGCAGGCCACGGGACTGCGGGAGGCCTGCTGCCACTGGCTGCGTCACAGCGTGATCGATGAGCGCTTCGTGCGCATCAGTGTCGGTCTGGCGCCAGGGGACTCCCTGGATCAGCTGAGCGTCGATGCGAGCCACCTCGACCGCGACACCACCCAACGCAACTACCTCCATCGCTATCCGATCGTGCTGCGCAAGGCGCTGGACGACCTGCTGCACAAGACCCGGCTGCCCAGTGCCTGGGCCGCCCGATGGGCTGGCGTGTCGGCAGACAAGTTGCGGCAGGACTACCACCGCCAGCAGAACACGCGGAAGCCGAAAGATGCGGCGCCCCGGATGAGCGGCCACGAGTACAACTGGAGCGCGGTGTCTGCCGCCGCAGCGCGGCTCAAGGCCCAGCCGGCGGAGGCGGGCATGGCGATGTGCGAGCCCTTGCCGCCGCCGCCCGTTGGCGCGGCACGCCGACCTTCCGTGCTGGACATGCTCGGCCTCCTGGCCGACCTGCAGGAGGGCGTCAAGCCGGTACAAGCGGGGATGCAGTGGCACTTCGACGTTGCCGCAGCAGCGGCTGCCACCGGCCGCCTGCTGGAATTGGGCAACGCGTACGTGCGATTGCGCCGCGCTGGCATCTGCGGCCAGCTGACGACACCTCAGGCAGCGCTGCAGGCCATGGACCTGAAAGTCTCGCGAGCCTGGCAGCCCAAGTATTCGCAGTGGTTGAACGCTTTGGACAAGCGCAGTGTTCCGCCGTTGCCGGCTGACGCCTGGCAGGACTGGACGCAAGCCAGGCGCAAGCGCTGCATCAGCCTGGAGTCCGAATTCCGGTCGGACCGCTGGCTGTCTTTTGTGGTGGCGACCGGCTTGCCAGCCAGCAAGTTGGTCGTGTGCCAGGCCGCGCCAGCAGAGGAATCTGCGGCCGATGCGCTGCAAGACCTTGAGCTGGCGCTCGGGCAAGCCCAGGACTCGCAGGCGGTTGGCGCGCCGCGCGGCTACGAAGTCAAGCCTCGTAAGGGGCGGCCTGAAGTCTATTTGCTGGTGGCTGACGAGGCCGACGAGTTGACGACACGCAATGGCGCGGCTTTCAGCCCAGGCGGACTCGCTGCGGTGATGCTGGCCTTGCACCTGCACGCCATCGCAATCGGTCAAACCACCAACGAAGGTGCAACATGAATCTCTTGAGAATCCAGATCCCGCTGGCAGCCACCAAGGAAGAACTACCAGCCACCGAACGGGTTGCGCGTGAGCAAGCGGCGATGGACGAGCTGACGGCGCGCATTCCCGGCCTGGCGAGGCTTCAGGGCTCGGTACCTTCCCTGAGCCTGAGGGCCATCGGCGACCAGTTGCATCTCTGCATCACACTGGAGCCACACCCGCAGTTGCAGCTCGACCTGGCAGATTGGCGCCATATCCCCGGGCGCCTGGTCGAACTGGACCCCACGTTGTTGGACCAGCAAACCATCACGCAGAGTGTTCGTCTGACGAGGATGCTGTTGGCGCGCGCAAATCGCCGCGAGCCGCAGGCGCTGAAGGAGGTTGCCGATGCACTTGAGCGGCAGTTGCGCAAGCGCGCAGCACGGCAGCTGCGACGTGCGCTGGGGCAGTGCTACAGCATCCAAGTGCTGGGCCAGGAGGAGCGGATTCAGTTGCCCTTGTTTCAGACTCTGGCCGTCGAGCATTCGGAGTTTCACTTCAGCCTGCAGGTGACAGCAATGCGCCAGCAGTCGCTGTTCAAGGCGCGGCGCATCCATTTGCTGGGCGAGCCAGTGAACGGGCCGCACTTTGCGCCCTCGAAGACCGAGGTCTACGTTTGCTCGCGCATCAGCGAGGCCGGTACCTACACCAGCGGACAGGTACTGCACCGGTCGATGGAACTCAGGCATCTCATCTTTGCCGTCGGACGGCTCGTGGTCGAAACAACCACGCAGGACGTGGCGGCTCTGGAGATCTCGGCTGTGGCTTTGCACGCCCAGGACCTGCAGAAATCTTGAACCCACACGGTCTTGGCTCGGTGATCTGATGTTGTCGAAGTGCGCCTCCGTGAACGTCGCTGTC
>JANMZP010000089.1:0-5892 GCA_031383435.1 Betaproteobacteria bacterium
CGCGCACGCCCTTGCGGCGCAGCTCGAACACGTTGTGCAGCGTGGCATTGCTGACCGTGGTGCCGCCGACGAAAACCGGTTCCAGCTTGGCCACCGGCGTCAGCTTGCCGGTGCGGCCGACCTGGATGTCGATGCCGTTGAGCCGCGTCATCTGCTCCTGCGCCGGGTATTTGTGGGCCACCGCCCAGCGCGGCTCGCGGGTGACGAAGCCCAAACGTCGCTGCAAAGCAATCGCGTTGACCTTGTAGACCACGCCGTCGATGTCGAAGGCCAGCGCGTCGCGCCGGGCCCCCATCTTTTTGTGGAAAGCCACCAGGCCGGCGGCGCCCTGCACCACCGCGCGGTCGGCGCAGACGGGCACGCCGAAAACGGCCAGGGCGTCCAGCGTGGCACTGTGGGTGTCGGGTTGCGGCTGGGGCGGCCCCCAGCCCTGCACCTCGCCCAGGCCGTAGGCGAAAAAGCTCAGCGGCCGCTGCGCGGCGATGGCCGGGTCGAGTTGGCGGACCGCACCGGCCGCCGCGTTGCGCGGGTTGACGAAGGTCTTCTCGCCGCGCTCGCGCTGGCGCTCGTTCAGTCGCTCGAAGGCGTCGCGGCGCAGGTAGACCTCGCCGCGCACTTCCAGCACCGCCGGCGCCACGCCGTGCAGCCGCAGCGGAATTTCGCGGATGGTGCGGATGTTCTGCGTCACGTCTTCGCCGGTCTCGCCGTCGCCGCGCGTGGTGGCCTGCACCAGCACGCCGCGCTCGTAGCGCAGGTTCATCGCCAGGCCGTCGAACTTCAATTCGGCGTTGTATTCGACCGGCGCCGCATCGGGGGCCAGTTCAAGTTCCCGCCGCACGCGGTCGTCGAAGGCCTGCGCGCCGGCCGGCGTGGTGTCGGTCTCGGTGCGGATGCTGAGCATGGGCAGGGCATGGCGCACGGGCGTGAAGCCTGCCAGCACCTGGCCGATGACGCGCTGCGTCGGCGAATCGGCCGTCAGCAGTTCGGGGTGGGCGGCTTCCAGCGCCTGGAGTTCGGCGTGCAGGCGGTCGTACTCGGCGTCCGGAATTTCCGGGGCGTCGTGCACGTAGTAGCGCTGGGCATGATGATGGAGTTGTGCGGCCAGTTCGGCAGCACGCATCTGGGGGTCTTCAACCGGCATGCGTGACATTGTCTGGTATCGCCGCAGCCGCCGTTATCGTCCCCGCCACCCACAGGCCCACCCATGACTTTTGACTACGACCTCATCACCCTCGGCGCCGGTTCCGGCGGCGTGGCCGCCTCGCGCCGCGCGGCCTTGCACGGGGCCCGCGTGGCCATCGTCGAAGGCAGCCGCGTGGGCGGCACCTGCGTCATCCGCGGCTGTGTGCCCAAGAAGCTGCTGATGTACGCCGCGCAGTTCGGCGACGCCCTGCGCGAAGCGCGCGGCTACGGCTGGGACGTGCCCACACCGCATTTCGAGATGGCCCGCTGGGCGGCGGCCAAGGCCGCCGAGACCGAGCGCCTGGAGGCCATCTACCGCCAGATGCTGCAAGGCAGCGGCGTGACGCTGATCGAAGGCTGGGCGCGCATCACCGGCCCCCAGCAGGTGCAGATCGGCGAGCGCGTCGTCACCGCCGAACGCATCCTGATCGCCACCGGCGGCAGCATCGTGCGCGACAGCATCCCCGGCATCGAACGGTGCCCGACCAGCGACGAACTGCTCGACCTGAGCACCCTGCCCGACCGCGCGGCGGTCATCGGCGGGGGCTACATCGCGGTGGAATTCGCCAGCATGCTGGCGCGGCTGGGCGTCAAGGTCAGCCTGTACTTCCGCGACCGCCTGCCGCTGCGCGGCTTCGACGAAATGCTGCGCAGCGCCTGTGCCGCCGAACTGACCGCAGCCGGCATTGACCTGCACCCGGCCAGCGCCCCCAGCCGCGTGCAGCAAAGCGACGACGGCTACGTGCTGATGCTGGGCGAAGACCGCGCGCTGGCCTACCCCTGGGTGCTGAACGCCACCGGTCGGCGCCCCAACACCACCGGCCTGGGCCTGGACACGGTGGGCATCACGCCCGACCCCGCCGGCGCGGTGCCGGTGGACAACCACCTGCAGACCACGGCGCCGGGCATCTACGCCATCGGCGACGTCACCAACCGCAAGAACCTGACGCCGGTGGCCATCGCCGAGGGCCGCGCGCTGGTCGACACGCTGTACGGCCCCCACCCGCGCAGCGTGGACCTGAGCCGCGTCGCCAGCGCGGTGTTCACGCTGCCGCCCATCGCCAGCGTGGGGCCTTCAGAAGCCGAACTGGTGGCCGGGCCGGTGAAGGACGGCCGCCGGGTGCAGGTGTTCGAAGCCGATTTCCGGCCCATGAAGCAGGCCTTCATCGGCGGCACGGAACGCACGCGCATGAAGCTGCTGGTGGACGCCGCCACCGACATCGTGCTGGCCGTGCACATGATCGGCGCCGACGCGCCCGAGATCGTGCAGAGCCTGGCCGTGGCCTTGACAGCCGGCGCCACCAAGTCCGACTTCGACCGCACCATCGCCATGCACCCCACCGCCGCCGAGGAATTCGTGCTGATGCGCGAAGTGAGCCGCCTGCTGGAGCCCGCCGCTGCCGGCTGAACACCGGGCTGCTGGCGGCCTTGTCGCCCGTCCAGCCGGGGTGACCCCGCTCAGCTGAACAAGCGCCGCGCGGCCGCTGAGCCGGCCGGCAAGTCCAGCGCTTCAAGACGCTGATAAAGACCCTCGAGTTCCTGCCCGATTTCCGCAAAGGCCTGCAGGCTGATGGGCTGGCCCTGGTCGTCGCCCAGCGTGGCGTCCAGGTCGTCAGACAACTTGCGTGCCGCCAGATGCCAGGCCGGGAACGGCTCTTTGCTGGCCGGCGTTTGCGGCACGTCCAAAGACAGTGTGCAGTCGCGGATGGCGCTGGCTTGCGGCGCGTCGTCCAGGGCGGCCAGCGCCGCTTGCGCGTCCACCGCCAGCACCAGCATCGGCGGCGCGCCCTCTTCGCCCGAGGGCAGCACCAGCCGGCCCGGCACCGCGCCGGGCACAAAGCCCAGGCGCGCGGCCACCTGCTGCACATAGCTGACCGACCAGGGCACGCTGTTGGTGCGCAGGGTCACGGTCAGTTGCGCGTCCAGCGGCCCGGTCAGGCCGTCCAGTTCGCGCGCACGCGCCACCACGTCCAGCATGTCGGGCGCGTTCGACCCGTCGATGCTGGCCCCCACCGCTTCGGCGTAGCCCTGCAGCTTCTGCATGAATTCGCTGTACTCGATTTCATTCAACGGCCCGCTGCGGCTGGCCAATTGCACACCGGCCTGCAGTTCGCCGTAGCGGCGGCCGGCTGCCAACACCTCCCAGGTGCCCGTCTCGGCGTCCAGGCCTTCGATGTAGAAGGGCTTGCTGCCCGCGCGGCGCGACGGCGGCAGGTGGGCCAGTGCCAGTTCGCCGCTGATGGGTGCTTCCACCGCCAGCGGCACGATGGCGTCGATCAGCGCGTCCAGGCGCGGCAGGCGGCGCAGCGGCACGCGCAGCGTCACGGCACCGTCAGCGCCGTCAGCGCCGTCCGCACCGTCCGCGCCGTCGATCGCCAGGCCGGCTGCACCGGCGGCGAGGGCGCTGTCGCCATCACCGCTGCCGTCGGCCGACATCCCCTCAACGCCCTCGCCACCCATCGGCGGGTCTGTGCGTTCGGTGTTCACCACGCTGTCGGCCGCCATCCGGCGTTGCTGGCGCCGGCTGCCCCACCACATCTGCAGCGCCAGCACGGCCAGCACCAGCAGGCCCAGTATGGACAGCGCGGTGGTCAGCGTCATGCGGCCTCGGCCATGCTCAGCGCCGATTCCATGTCCACCGCCACGATGCGCGACACGCCCTGTTCCTGCATCGTCACGCCGATCAGTTGCTGGGCCATTTCCATCGCGATCTTGTTGTGGCTGATGAAGAGGAACTGCGTGCCCTTGCTCATCTCGGTGACCAGGTTGCGGTAGCGCTCGGTGTTGGCGTCGTCCAGCGGCGCGTCCACTTCGTCCAGCAAACAGAAAGGCGCGGGGTTGAGCTGGAAGATGGCGAAGACCAGCGCAATCGCCGTCAGCGCCTTCTCGCCACCGCTCAGCAGGTGGATGGTGCTGTTCTTCTTGCCCGGCGGCTGGGCCATCACCTGCACGCCGCTGTCGAGAATTTCGGTGCCCGTCATCACCAGCCGCGCATTGCCGCCGCCGAAGAGCTTGGGGAACATCAGGCCGAAATGCTCGTTGACCTGGTTGAAGGTGGAAGCCAGCAGGTCGCGCGTCTCGATGTCGATCTTGTGGATGGCGTCGGCCAGCGTGGCGATGGCTTCGGCCAGGTCGGCGTTCTGCGCGTCCAGGAAGGTCTTGCGTTCGCGCGACGCGGTCAGCTCGTCCAGCGCAGCCAGGTTCACCGCGCCCAGGCCGTTGACTTCTTTGGTGATGCGGTCGATGTCGGTCTGCAGGCCCTTCACTGACAAATTCGGCTTCACCGCGCCGTCTTCGATGGTCTTGCTGAGCGCTTCGAAATCAACGGCGGCCGCCACCAGCTGTTCCAGGTATTGAGCGCCGCCCAGTTGCGCAGCCTGCTGTTCCAGCTGCAGCTTGGTGATCTGGTCGCGCAGCGGTTGCAGGCTGCGTTCGAAGCCCAACTTGGCCTCGTCGGCACGGCGCAGTTGCGCGCTCAGGTCGTCGTACTGGCTGCGCGCCTGGCCCAGCGCCTGTTCACGGTCCAGCTTCAGCGCCAGCGCGCTTTGCAGGCCGGCCGAAGCCGCCTGGTCGTTGAAGGTGCCCAGCTCCAGCTGCAACTGTTCGCCGGCCTGCGCGTTGGCCGCGACCTGTGCGGCAGCGGTCTGCAGGCTGCGCGTCAATTCGTCGCGCCGCGCGGCCAGCGCGCGGGCCTGGAAACGGGCCTCTTGCGCCTGGCGTTCCAGCGCGCGCTGCTGTTCGCGGGCGTCGGTCAACCGGCGTTCAGACGCGATCACGCCGTCTTCCAGATCGGCGTGGCGCTCTTGGGTGTTGGCCAGCGCCACGTCCAGTTCTTCGAAACGCGCTTCGCCCGTGGCCTTGCGTTCTTCCAGCGCTTCCAGTTGGGCGTCGATTTCGCCCAGCTCTTCGCCGAGTTGTTCGCGGCGCGAGGTGGCGGCTTCGGCCTGCTGGCTCAAGCGCAGCAACTCGACATGCAGCCCGTGCGCGCGGTTCTGCGCTTCAGCGGCCTCGCGGCGCGCCACAAGCAGGCGCTGACTGGCGTCGGTGTAGGCAGCTTCCAGGCGCACGGATGCTGTTTTGCTGTCGTCGGCGATCAGCGCCTGCGCGCGCTGCTGGCGGTCGAGGTTCTCGATCTCCTGCGCACGGGCCAGCATGCCGGCCTGTTCACTGTCGGGCGCGTAGAAAGCCACCGCGTGCAGGCTGACCGCGTGGCCTTCGCGGGTCATGATGACTTCGCCGGGCTTCAACTGCGCGCGCTGCGCCATCGCTTCTTCGATGGACGCGGCGGTGTAGACGCCTTCCAGCCAATCGGCCAGCAGCAACTGCATGCTGGCGCCTTCCGAATGGTCACCCAGCCGGAGCAGTTCGCTCAGGCGCGGCAGCGTGGTGTGCGTGCTCGGCGTGCCCACGGAGGGCAAGGCGTAGAAGGCCAGTTTGGCCGGCGGTGCGTCAGCCGCGAAGGCGCGCACCGTGTCCAGGCGGCCCACCGCCAGCGCGGTCATGCGCTCGCGCAGCGCGGCTTCCAGCGCCGGTTCCCAACCCGGTTCGATGTGGATCTGCGTCCACAAACCCTGCAAGCCGCTCAGGCCGTGGCGTTCCAGCCAGGGCTTGAGCTTGCCTTCGGTCTGGACCTTTTCCTGCAAGGCGCGCAGCGCTTCCAGGCGGGCACCGATGTCGGCCAGCTTGCCCGATTCGCGGTTCACTGCAGCC
>JANMZP010000168.1:0-13752 GCA_031383435.1 Betaproteobacteria bacterium
CCACAATGCCAGCACCACGCGCAGATGCGGCCAACGGCGGCGCAGCCGTCGGCAGAACGTCTGCGCCGCAGTCTTGGGCTCGGGGCTGAAGAAGGACAGGCACACGGTCGTGGCGTCGGCCAGTTCCAGGCGGTCGATGTAGTCGGCCGTCATCAGCCCCGATGGGCGATGGGTCGCTGGCAGTCCGCCGAGCGACAGCGCATGCCCGAGCATGCGCGCGGCCAAGGTGTCGATCTCCCACTTGCCGCCGATGCACACCACCGTGGCTGCCGCGTCACTGGCATGCGGTGGGTGCTGCTCGATCATGGCGTCGATCATGGCGTCCATGCCGACCACGAGGCGGTGCCGATGTTCGGCGCTGGCCACGGTGGTGTGGTCAAGGGTGGCCATGCGCAGCACGGCCAGCCCGGTCACGTTGTAGAACGCAGCGACATCGGCCTCGACGACCTCCTCGCTGGCCACCTCGACCGCGGACTCGACCTCGCCGCTCAACAGGCGTTGATAAATGCGCGTGGCGGCATCCAGCGCCGGCTGGCTGCCCAGCAACACGTCAAGAAAGCCCAGCCGCGGCAGGTGGCGCCCGATCACCAACAGGCACACGGTCAGCGGCGTCGACAGGATCAGGCCGATCGGGCCCCAGATCGCGGTCCAGAAGGTCGCCGCAGCAATCAGCGAAATGGCCGACAGGCCGGTGCTCGCCCCATACAACCAGGGCTCGACGACGTTGTTGCTGATGACTTCGAGCAGCACGATGAGGCCCACGGTCAGCAGCACCATGTTCCAGCCCGGGTCGACGGCGAAGGCCAGCGCGACCGGCGCCACCGCGCCAATCATCGGCCCCACGTAGGGCACGAAGCGCATGATCGATGCCACGGCACCCCACAGCAGCGCGCCCGGCACGCCGATGAACCACAGGCCGGCGACCATCGGGATGCCGTAGGTCAGGTTGACGACCAGTTGCATCGTCAGGTACTTGCTGATACGACGACCGGCTTCGTCCATCGCGTCGGTCGAACGGTGCAGGCTGCCGCCGAGCAGGCGCAGCAAGCGGTCGCGCAAGTCGTCGCGGTCGAGCAGCACGAGAAACAGGAACACAAGCACGATGCTGGCCGTGGCCAGCGGCCCGACGGCTGCCTCGATCCAGGCCAATGCGTTTTCGAACGGCGTCGGCGGCGTCGCATCGATGCGCACGCGCTGCACGGCCGGCGGTTGCGCACGCCGCTTTGCGCCGGCCTCAGGCGGGTCCTCGACGGTGGCTTTCTCCACCTCCTGCTTGACGACATTCAGTGTTTCCACCGCCCCGTCGAACATCCCCGGCCCGAGCGCGGCAGCGCGCAGATCGCGCAATTTTTTGCGGATGTTGGACTGGTAGGTCGGCAGCTGCTGGCTCAGCGAAGACACCTGATGGCCCAGCGCGACGCCGGCCAGCACCACCCCCCCGAGCGACAGCGTGACCACCAGCGTCACCGCCGCGAGCAGCGGCAGCCCGAGCCGCTTGAGCCAGGCCACCAGCGGGTGCAGCACGAAACCCAGCAACAGCGCCAGGGCCAGCGGTATCAGGATTTCGCGGCCGAAATACAGTGCCGTGATGATCACCGCCGCGGTCGTCAGGCCCACCAGGAGCCTGATCTCCGGAATCAGGGCAGCGAGGGCTTCGCTTGGCGGTTCGGCACGGGATGCGGCGGGTGATTCGCCCAACGGCGACCCGGCTTTGCTGCGGCGATCGGCGACCGCACCGGGCACCTGGCGGGCACTGCTGTCACCCACGGTCTCGGGCGTAGTCATCACGGTCATCTTAAAGGCTGGGGTTGCATACCAGCCCAGGCGATCATCCGGACTTGCGAATCAGCCGCGCAACAACACGGGGTCAAGACCGGGGCCTTCGCGGCGTGAGGATCAGCGCGGGCTGGCGCTGGCTGACTGCGGGCTCTTTTGAGCGCTTGGCGCCTGCACCCCATAGACGAAGAACGACAGCATGCCAAAACAGAGCACCGCCCCCGCAGCGATCAGAGCCGTGCGCGGCGTCTGCTAAGAAGTGTCGCTGTTCCGTTTGCGCGTGGAGGTGTGAGCTGATGTCATGTGGATCTCTGTGTCAGCGCTTGGGCTCTGGTGCAGTGAATGTGACAGCAGGTACGCGTGCGCGGCATCGGCAGCCGGCGCGAGGCCATGTAGGACATGTCCCGCGCGCGACGGCAAACCGCCTGATCAGCGGGCGCGGGCGGGCCTGAGTTGCCGCCAGGCTCGTATTGACCACGACCACGGCCAGGCAATGGCCACGCTGTGGCAAGGGCGCCGCGAGGCGGGCGGGTGCCTCGCCCAGTGCAACCCGTCCATCGGACCGCTGCGTGCGCGGTGTCCCTCGTGTTGCTCGTGCGCCAGCGCACAGAGGTCGCTTCCTGCTGACCTTATGGTTTCCGAGGAATCTTTTCATTGCCCGCCACCAAAGGAGCCCCATGAATGCAACCGTCGCCTACGACGACGCCGTCGATCTGCTGGAAGCCGATCACCAGGCCGTCAAGAAGATGTTCATCGACTACGGTGCCTTGTGTGACGACGCCGCCCCGGCAGCCGCCAAGCGTGCCTTGGCGCAGCGCATCTGCCAGGCCTTGACGGTGCATGCGCAGATCGAAGAAGAGATCTTCTATCCGAAGGTTCGGAATGTGCTCGGCGACGATGCCCTGATGGACGACGCCCTCGACGAGCACGCCGCTGCGAAGGCATTGATCGCCGAGATCCAGGCCATGAAGGCGACGGCCGACGGTTACGACACTGCCGTCAAACAGCTCGGCGCTTTGATCGATGCGCACGTGCTGCAAGAGCGCGAGCAGATCTTCCTGAACGCGCGCCGCGCGGCGCTCGACCTGCGCGCCATGGCCGTGCCGCTGTTGCGGCTTCAACAGAAGCTGAAGAAGGCGTCAGACAGCGCCACCGCGAAGGAAGCGACATGAAGGCCCTTGTCTACAACGGGCCGCGCGATGTGTCGGTCAACGAGGTTCCTGACGCCAAGATCGAGCGCGCCACCGACGTGCTGGTGAAGATCACCACCGCCAACATCTGCGGCTCCGACCTGCACATGTACGAAGGCCGAACCGGCATGGAGCCGGGTCGCGTGCTGGGCCACGAGAACCTGGGGCTCGTGATCGAGGTCGGTGAAGCAGTCGATCGCATCAAGGTGGGCGACCGCGTCTGTCTGCCGTTCAACATCGGCTGCGGCTTCTGCGCGAATTGCGAGCGCGGGCTGAGCGGCTTCTGCCTGACTGTGAACCCGGGCAACGCCGGTGGTGCCTATGGCTTTGCGGGCATGGGGCCCTACCCCGGCGGACAGGCCGAGTACCTGCGTGTGCCTTACGGCGATTTCAACTGCCTGCTGCTGCCGCGCGGTGCCGAGGAGAAAGAGAACGACTACGTCATGCTGTCGGATATCTTGCCGACCGGCTATCACGCCACCGAACTGGCGCGCGTGACGCCTGGCGACACGGTGGTCATCTACGGCGCAGGGCCTGTGGGCTTGATGGCAGCGTGCTCAGCCGCCATCAAGGGTGCAAGCCAGGTGATGGTGGTGGACACGCACAAGGACCGTCTGCAGCTGGCCGAGAAGCTGGGCGCCATTGCCATCGACGACAGCGAAGGAGACGGCGTCTACCGGGTGCTGGAATTGACGGGTGGCAAGGGCGCCGACTGTGGTTGCGAGTGTGTGGGCTACCAGTGCTGCAACATGCACCGCGAGGAAGTGCCGAACCTGACCATGAACAGCCTGGTGCAGACCGTCAAGCCCACCGGCCACATCGGCGTCGTGGGTGTATTCGTACCCGAAGACCCGAACTCGAAAGACAAGCTGGCCAAGCGCGGACAGATCGCCTTCGATTTCGGACAGTTCTGGAACAAAGGACTGAGCATGGGAACCGGCCAGGCCAATGTGAAAGCCTACAACCGCCAACTCAGCCGCATGATCGAACACGACAAGGTCAAGCCGTCCCTGATCGTGTCGCACGAACTGTCGCTGGCCGACGCCCCCAAGGCTTACGCCAGCTTCGACAAGCGCGAAAAGGGCTGGACCAAGGTGGTGCTGAAGCCTGGAAAATAGCGAAGGCAAGCGACAGGAAGCGACAGGAGGCGACAGGAGGCCGTCATCGACGATGCGGCCTCACCGCAATTTCAAGGCTTCGCGACGCCACCTTCACGCCGGCCTTCTTCAGCGCCGCTTCGAGCAGCGCGCCGTCCTCCCGCAGCGGGTCGATCTGCGCGTTGATGATCGTCACCGGCGGCAGGCCCGTCAGCTTGGCATTCACCAGGTCCAGGCGCGGGTCGGACTTGTCGGCCGGCTTGGCCAGCAGCTTGTCGACGAACCAGCCGATCATGGCCTTGTTCAGCGGCTTCGCTGTGGCGCTGTCTTGATAGGACTGGGTGTCCAGGTTGCCCGTCTGCCCCACCGGGTAGACAGCCGGGACGTGCAAAGGCATCTGCACGCCCCCGTCGCGCGCGGCGATCGCCGTGGCCAACGCCAGATTGCCGCCGGCACTCTGGGAACTTGTGCGCCGGCGCCAGCCTATGGCCCCCAACTGGTAGGCGTTTTCATCTGGAGGAGACTTTCAGGAACGGGTGGAAGGACAGGTGGACATCGCATGAACGCTGGGCCTGCGCCAGCTTGGAATATGGGTAGATCGCGTGGGAAAAGGCAGACGTTCCTCCGGCCCGCGCACAAGCGTCTGTGCTGTGACCCACACAAAGTGACTTGCCCCACACGCGCAGCCACTGCACCGCCCGCGTCGACGCCGGAAGGTGGCTTGGTGGACCACTTCATCCCACAGGTTCCGGTGCGGCAGTGGCACCATCTGCTGGGGCAGGCCGGGGCTCAAGGCCGACCAAGACCACGGCGGTGCCGTCACGCTGATCCATCAGTGGCGGACATGGGGCAGACCGGCCTGGCCAGCGCGGGCCAGCCGTTTGCGCGTGCCGTGCTGCGCTATCGCGTCGTCGTCGGTGAAGCCCAGCGCGCGGATGGGAAACCGGGCCCATGCGTTGTGCTGCTGCGCCGCGGTGGCACACTCAGCGGATGTCATTGGCCTTGCTGTCTCTGGGTCTGCTTGTTGCTGTTGTGGCAGCCCCCACGGCTTTGGCCGCACCGCTGGGCGATGCGGCACGCGGCCGCACACTGCTGCTGCAGCGCCAGGACACCGGCTGCATCCTGTGCCACGCCGTGCCTGGCCTGCCGCTTGGCGGCGCGTTGGGCCCGGCGTTGAACGGCCTGGCCCAGCGCTACAACCGTGACGAGTTGCAGCTGCGCATTGCCGATGCGCGGCGCTTCAACCCCGACACCATCATGCCGCCCTACCTCAGCACCGCCGGCTTGCACAACGTGGCGCGTGGGCAGGCCGGCAAGACGGTGCTCAGCGAACAGGCGCTGGCCGACGTCGTGGCCTATCTGCTCGCCGCCCCGGAGGCTGACGATGCCAAACGTTGACGGCAGCCGGCGCGCCTGCCTGCAGGCCCTGGCTGCTGGCAGTGCGCTGTCCTTGGCGCCGGGCCTGGCGCACGCACAGTCCGCACCTGGCCTGCAGTTGCTGACGCTGCAGCAGATGACGGCAGCACTGGTGGGTGCTGCACCGCTGCTGCAGGAAGGCGTCCGGTTGGAGCTGCCCGCGCTGGCCGACAACGGCCACGTGGTCCCGCTGCGCGTGGCTGTCGCCAGCCCCATGAGCGCGGCCGACCACGTGACGCGCATCTGGCTCCTGTCGCCGCGCAACCCGGTCACGCAGATGGCGGTGTTCCACCTGGGGCCCTGGTCAGGCCGTGCAGAGATTGCCACCCGCGTGCGGCTGGCTGGTACGCAGAACGTCGTCGCCCTGGCGCGCTTGTCCAGTGGCGCGTTTCGTTACGCACTGGCAGAGGTGGTGGTGACCGAATCGGCCTGCCTGGACGCAGGCTGACGGCGTACCGGATGGCAACACGCGCACGCTTGCTGACCCCTGACCGCGTGGCCGTTGGCGACGTGATCACCGTGCGCCTGCTGGTGCAGCACGGCATGGAAACCGGCTACAGGCAGGACATGAACGGCCGCGTCATCCCGCGCAACGTCATCCGCCTGCTGCGCTGCGAATTCGCCGGTGTCGAGGTCTTCCGCACCGAACCGTCGTCGGGCATTTCGGCGAACCCGTTTTTCGAGTTCCCGCTGCGCGTGGCGCAGGCCGGCGACTGGCTGGTGCAGTGGGAAGACGATGCCGGCGTGCGCGGCGAACTGCGCCAGCCCATGCCGCTGGCCTGATGTTGCGTGCGGGCTGCGGGCTGATGCCGCCCTTGCGCTGGCTGCTGCGGCTGCTGCCGTTGTTGGCCTTGCTGGGCGCGCTGCGCGTGGCCTTCGCGCAAGAGCGGCTGCTGCCGTTGTCTGAGGTGCGCAGCGGCCTGCACTTCGCCGGTGCCGTCGTGCGCGCGCTGCAGGCCGACGTGCAAGCCAATCCTGCCCAGTTGTGGCTGGCCCAGGGCCGTGGCCTGTGGCAAGCCCCTGCAGGGCCGGCGCAGGCGTCGTGCAGCAGTTGCCACGGCGAGCCCAAGCGCCTGCAGGGCGTGGCCACGCGGTTTCCGCGCGTCCATGCCGCCACGGGGCGGCTGTTCAATCTGGAAGACCAGATCCGGCATTGCGCCAGTGAACGGCAGGGCACGGTGCCACCGGCCTTCGAGTCCGACGCGCTGCTGGCGCTGACAGCCCTGGTCACACAGGCGTCCAATGGCATGCCCTTGCGCGCCAGCGGCAGCCACATCAACAGCACTGACAAAGACAGAGATGCAGCCAGCAACTCCGCTCTGCAGCAGCACCTGCTGGCCGGCGCTGCGCTGTTCCAGCGCCGGCAAGGCCAGCTGAACCTGGCCTGCACCCAGTGCCACGACCGCAATTGGGGCCGCCGCTTCTACACCGACATGCTCAGCCAGGGCCACCCCAACGCCTATCCGCTGTACCGGCTGGAGTGGCAGACGCTGGGGTCGCTGGAACGCCGGCTGCGCAGCTGCCATGTGGGCATCCGCGCTGAGCCGCCGCCCTTCGGCGACCTGGCCCTGCGGCAGCTGGCGCTGTACCTGAACTGGCGCGCCGACGGGCTGGCCATCGAAATGCCCGCTGTGCGCAAGTGAAACGCGGTCCTGTTTGGGCTTCGGGACAACGCGCATTGATCCACGGCACCGCACAGCCTAGCGTCACAACTTCGTATGGCCGCAAGCGCCAACGCCACCTAGGACACCCACTGTGATCAAGCTCAACGTGAATGGCAAAGTCAGCTCGCTGGACATCGAGCCGGAAATGCCCGTGCTGTGGGCCATCCGCGAAAAATTGGGCCTGACTGGCACCAAGTTCGGCTGCGGCATCGCGCAATGCGGTTCCTGCACGGTGCTGGTGGACGGCCAGCCTGTGCGTTCGTGTTCGTATCCTTCTTCGGCTGCGCAGGGCCGCAAGATCACCACCATCGAAGGCTTGTCGCCTGACGCCAGCCATGCGGTGCAGAAGGCCTGGAAGGAACTGGACGTGCCGCAATGCGGCTACTGCCAGAGCGGGCAGATCCTGGCCGCCACGGCCTTGCTGGCCCGCAAGCCCAAGCCCACCGACGCCGACATCGACGAGGCCATGACCAACATCTGCCGCTGCGGCACCTATGTGCGCATCCGCGCTGCCATCCACCGTGCCGCAGGGTCGCCGAATGCGGCCGGGTCGGTCATTCACATGGCCGGGCTGCAGGCCTGCCAGGGTGGCGCGTGCGAAGCTTCTGAAGGAGCCGCAGCATGAAGCGCGTTGCCATTCGCAGCAAGACGCACCACGCCGGCCGCCGGCAGTTCCTGGTGGCATCCGGCCTGTCGGCCGGTGGCCTGGCGCTGGGCTTTCACGTGCCTGGGTTGGCACAGACTTCGGCACAGACGGCCGCGCCGGCTGCAGCCACGGCCGAGGTCAACGCCTGGGTGCTGATCGAGCCCGACGACGGCGTCGTCATCCGCGTGGCGCGGGCCGAGATGGGCCAGGGCACGCACACCGGCCTGGCCATGCTGGTGGCCGAGGAACTGGGCTGCGACTGGACCCGTGTGCGGGTGCAGCAAATCACACCAGGGCAGAACCTGGCGGCCAAGCGCGTGTGGCGCAACATGTCCACGGGCGGCAGCCGCGGCATTCGCGAAAGCCAGGAATACGTGCGCCAGGGCGGCGCCGCGGCCCGCATGATGCTGGTGCAGGCGGCAGCTAACGAATGGAAAGTGCCGGCGGCTGAACTGACGGTCGACAAAGGGGTGGTCGCGCACGCCGCCAGTGCGCGCACGCTGCGCTACGGTCAGCTGGCCGCGGCGGCATCCAAGCTGACGCCGCCCGACCCCAAGACCATCACGCTGAAGAACCCACGCAACTGGACCATCGCCGGCAAGCCCACCAAGCGGCTGGACACCGCAGACAAGGTCAACGGGGCAACGAAGTACGGCATCGACACGGCCCTGCCCGGCATGCTGTACGCGGCCATCAAGGACTGCCCCGTGTTCGGTGGCAAGCTGGTGAGTTTCGATGCTGGCAAGGTCAGCACGCTGCGCGGCATCAAGGGCGTGGTGCGTGTGGACGCCAGCACCGTGGCCGTGGTGGCCGACAGCTGGTGGCGCGCCAAGAACGCGCTGGAAGCGCTGCCCGTGGTGTGGGACGAAGGCGCGCATGCAAAAGAAACCAGTGCGGCGATTGCTGAACGCCTGCGCATGGGCCTGACGGCCGCCAACGACGTGTTTGCCGACACCAGCATCGGCAACGCCAACCAGGCGCTCACGAGCTCTGCGAAAAGGATCGAGGCCGTGTACGCCACGCCCTTCGTGTCGCATGCCTGCATGGAACCCATGAACGCCACGGCGCGCGTCAGCGCAGGCAAGGCCGAGGTGTGGGTGTCCAGCCAGAACGCCGAGGCCTCGCTGGCCGCCCTGGCCGCAGAAACCGGTTTGCCGCTGGACAAATGCGAGGCCTGGAACCCACCCCTGGGCGGCGGCTTCGGCCGGCGCGGCGGCACGCAGGACTATGTGCGCCAGGCGGCGGCCGTGGCCAAGCAGTTTCCAGACACACCCGTGAAGCTGATCTGGAGCCGCGAAGAAGACATGTCGCATGACTTCTTCCGCCCCATCGGCCAGTGCCGTCTGCAGGCCGGCCTGAACGAGAAGGGCGAACTGGACACCTTGGCGCTGCGCGTCAGCGGGCAGTCCATCAACGCCTTGCTGGCACCGCACAACATCACCGACGGCAAGGACCGGCGGCAGCTGCAAGGCTACTTCGCGGAACCCGGCGACGCACAGATCGGCTACACGGTGCCCAACCTGCTGGTCGAATACGCCATGCGCAACACCCACGTGCCGGTGGGCCCCTGGCGCGGCGTGAACACCAACCAGAACGGCATCTACCTGGAATGCTTCATCGACGAAGTGGCCAAGGCCGCGGGCAAGGACACACTGGCGTTCCGCCGCGCGCTGATGGGCAAGCACCCCAAGCACCTGGCTGTGCTGAACGCCGTGGCCGACAAGGCCGGCTGGGGCCAGCCGCTGCCGGCCGGTGTGTTCCGTGGCATTGCGCAGTTCATGGGCTACGGCAGCTACTCAGCAGCCGTGGCGGAAGTGACGATCAAGGGCAACCAGGTGCATGTGCAGCGCCTGGTGCTGGGCATGAACTGCGGCCATGCGCTGAACCCCGACCAGATCGCCGCGCAGGTGGAAGGCTCGGTGGCCTACGGCCTGGATTCGCTGCTGTGCGAATCCAGCGTGGCCGACGGCCGCATCGTCGAACGCAATTTCGACACCTACCCGGTGGCGCGCATGAAGCAGATGCCCAAGGTCGAGACCGTGATCACGCAGACCTACGACTTCTGGGGCGGGGTCGGTGAGCCCACTATCTGCGTGGTGGCACCATCGATCATGAACGCCATTGCTGCAGCGCGCGGCAAGCCGGTGCGCAACCTGCCGTTGAAGCGCGAGGGGCTGACGATCGTGTGATGCGAGGCGTTGGAGCTGGCCTGCTATTCGATGCACGTGGTCAGCGGCACCACCGCGTTCACCGCTTCCACCGCGTGCTGCAAGAACGTCGGTATGCACGTCACGGGCTGCGTTACCCGCAACGCTTCACCTGCACTGGCGCTGCCTATCGAGGCAATGCGCCCGACGCGGTGGCAGTGGCCAGAAATTCAACCACGCCCTACCGCCTGACGCCGAGGAAAACGTCAACCAGTTCTCCCGGCAGCGTATCCAAGTCCGTTTCGCTGACTTCGGACCCTTCAATCAGTTCCATGGACGAGGCCTGGAACCAGCGTTCGTGTACCTCCGCCGGGCCTGCACCGACTGCGGGGTCAACCCGCCGTGCTGAAGGCAGCACGAACTCGCCGGCCAGGTTCGACGCGCTCATGCGCCAGACCAGCCGCTTGGCTGGCTTGTCGGGCTTTGGTTTGAACATGTCCAGGTCCTTGTCGTCATCGAATGAGTCTTCGGGTTGCGTGGGATCGATCTCTACCGCTCGCACCTTGGCGGTCCATCGTCCTACCGTCTGTTCGGTAACTTACACAGCGCAACATGCCGCGACCGCCACACCATGCGCCGCAACCCAGACGCATCGCGCTCGTCTGCATGACGCCCGAACCGGACGCCAGTGAACTGGGCGATCTGCGCCTGCCCAGCCAGGGCATGCGCCGCATCCTCGCCTCGCCCTTCCAGCGAACCTGAACGCACGCGGCTTCCAGAACCTGCTGCAGACCTGCCGCGGCTGCCCCTTCACCTGTTCGTTCTGCGAATGTCGACATGAATCGTCATCACCGTGCGGGCAGTTGCTTTCGTGCGCTCGACGGCTTTGGTGGCGGTGCGCATCGGCCGAAGTCCAGAAGCGCCACTCAATGTTCTCGAAGGTGGCGACATAGCGATCAAGGTGGCTCGAGGTTGAGCCACGCGCGCACTGTCTTCTGTTCCTGTCCCCGAAAGGCGCGATGCAGTGCAGGGCGCTTCGAGCCTCATCCAGGCCTACCGGTCGAGGGATGCCAGACCCACCTGACGCGCCCGCTCCAGCACGAATTCGATGAAGGTCGAGGCGGCGCGGGTGTGGTGCCGGTTCGGCATGTACAGCATGTACATCCGGGTTCCGAAGATGCTCAGCCGCCAGGCGTGCAAAGCGGTCACCATGTCGCCGCGTTCGACGTCCTGCTGTACGACGTAGTCGGGCAACATGCCGATGCCCAGCCCGGCCAGCACCGCCTCGCGCAGGAAGAGGTAGTTCTCGGAGATCAGCGTCGGCTCGACGACGACCTCGTGCCGCTCGCCGCCCTCGAAAGCCGTGACGCGCAGATGCCGGCTCACCACCGCAGACGCGATCAACGGCGCGTTGCGCAGCGCTTCCGGGTCGGCCGGCATGCCGTTCGCGTCGGCATAGGCGCGTGACGCGCAGACCACGTAGTGCATCGGGCCCAGGTCGCGTGCCACCAGGTTCTGCGGCGGCTCGGACATCACCCGCACGGCGATGTCGACTTCGTCGCGGATCAGGTCCTCCACGCGGTTCTCGAAGACCACCTCGAGCACGATGCCGGGGTACAGCCGCTTGAAGTCGAGCAGCCACTGCGCCATCACGAGCTGGCCGTAGCCGCTGGGCACGCTCAGCCGAACCCGGCCCTGCAGGCTCTGCCCGAGCGTGGCGATCGACTCGCGCGCCGCCAGCAGTTCGTTGCGGATGGTCTGGCCATGAGCAAACAGGCGCAGGCCGATCTCGGTGGCCTCGACGCGCCGCGTGGTGCGCCGCACCAGCTGCTGGCCGATTGCGCGCTCCAGCTGGTTCAAGTGGTAGCTGACGTTGGCGCGGGTCATCTTGAGCCGCCGGGCGGCCTCGCTGAGGTTGCCGGCCTCCAGGATCTCGACCAGCAAGGTCAGTGCATTGACGTCCATGGCCATCGAGTTCACCCCGTGAGATTCTCGTAACTGTCAAATCGTCTTTGACACTCTGTCAATCGGCTATGGAATTGTCAAGAAGGACGCGACGCCGAAGAATGCCGTCCAACAGAACGACAAACCAGAACGACAACCCATGGAGACAAACATGGACCCGCAGACCGCTTCCCACCCCGTCACCTGGCGCCAGCTCGGCCAGGTGCTGGTCGTCAGCGTCGACAACCCGCCGGTCAATGCGCTGGGCGCTGATGTGCGCCGCGGGCTGGTGTCGGCCATCGAAGCCGCGGAGTCGAACCCCGCCGCTGCTGCGGTGCTGCTCATCGGTGCCGGGCGCAACTTCATCGCTGGCGCGGACATCCGCGAATTCGGCCAGGTACCGCTGCTGCCCGCGCTGTCCGAGGTGTGCAACCGCATCGAGGCCTGCAACAAGCCGGTGATCGCCGCCCTGCACGGCGCCGCGCTCGGTGGCGGCCTGGAGGTGGCGCTGGCAGCGCACTACCGGCTGGCCGTGGACGGCGTCAAGCTCGGTCTTCCCGAAGTGCAGCTCGGCCTGATGCCGGGCGCCGGCGGTACGCAGCGCGCGCCGCGCCTGCTGGGCGCGGGCCCCGCGCTCGAGCTGATGCTGAGCGGCCGCCACGTCGGCGCCGAAGAAGCACTGGCGCTCGGCCTCGTGGACCGGCTCGGCCGCACCGACGACAGGCTGGCCGAAGGCCTGGCCTATGTGCAGGACTTGCTCGCCGCCGGCGCGGCGGTGCGTCGGACGCGCGACGCGCAGGGGCTGGCCGAACGCGCCGCGAGCCGCGCCGCGCTGGACACTGCGCGCGCCGACGTCGCCGCCGACATCACCCCCAAGACCCGTGGCCTGTTTTCGCCGGGCAAGATCGTGGACGCGGTCGAGGCTGCGCTGGACCGGCCTTTCGACGAAGGCCTGCGCCTGGAGCGCACGTTGTTCCTGCAGTGCATCGACAGCCCGCAGCGCGCCGGCCTGATCCATGCGTTCTTCGCCGAGCGCGAGGTCGCCAAGGCCCCCGAGACGAAGGCGGCCCAGCCGAGGCCGCTGGCCTCGGCCGGCGTCGTCGGCGGCGGCACGATGGGCGCGGGCATCGCGGTGGCGATGCTCGATGCCGGCATGACGGTGACGATGGTCGAACGCGACGGGGAGAGCCTGGCACGCGGCCGCGCCACCGTCGAGAAGGTCTATGACAGTCTGGTCGCCAAGGGCCGCATGAGCGCAGAGGGCAAGGCTGCGGTGCTGGCGCGCTTCAGCGGCGCCACCGCCTACGTCGCGCTGAACCAGGCCGACCTGGTGGTCGAGGCCGTGTTCGAAGACATGGCGGTGAAGAAGGCCGTCTTCGCCGAGCTGGACCGCGTCTGCAAGCCCGGCGCGGTGCTGGCCACCAACACCTCGTACCTCGACATCGACGAGATCGCCGCCAGCATCTCGCGCTCGCAAGACGTGCTGGGCCTGCATTTCTTCTCGCCCGCCAACATCATGAAGCTGCTCGAGATCGTCGTGCCGGCCCAGGTCAGTGCCGACGCGGTGGCCACCGGCTTCGCGCTGGCCAAGAAGCTGCGCAAAGTGGCGGTGCGTGCCGGCGTGTGCGACGGCTTCATCGGCAACCGCATCCTCGCGGTGTACCGACAGGCGGCCGACCACATGCTCGAGGACGGCGCCTCGCCCTACCAGATCGACGAGGCGATGCGCGGGTTCGGCTACCCGATGGGGCCGTACCAGGTGGCCGACCTGGCTGGCGGCGACATCGGCTGGGCGACGCGCAAGCGCCGCGCCGCCACGCGCGACCCGCGCGCCCGCTACGTGCAGATCGCCGACCGCATCTGCGAGCGCGG
>JANMZP010000195.1:0-43011 GCA_031383435.1 Betaproteobacteria bacterium
AGACCTTGTAGTACCGCTCGGCGCGTTTTTGCGCCCGTTCAGCGGCTTCCTTCGGCGTCTTGGAACCGCTGACTGCTTCGGCCACCATGTTGACGACGATGAAGTCGGCCGCCGCGCCCGCCGAGGCGTACCCCAGCTTGCCGGCATAGCCCGCCGGCCGCATGCTCTTCACGCCGTCGCGGTAGGGCGTGTGCTTGGCATCCACCGTCCAGATGGGCGCTTTCTCGTAGCCGCGCAAAGGCTGTGCGATGTAGCCGCCGGCACCCGTCAGCCAGGGTTCGAACTGCTCTTGCTCCATCATGAAACGCAGGAATTCCTTCGCGGCCTGCGGGTACTTGGTGTACTTCATGACCATCTGGTTGAAGAACAGGTGCGACTCGGTGGGGACGCCAACCGGGCCGACGGGGAAGGCAGCGTGCTGGATGTCGGCGGCCATTTCCTTGACCTTGTCGTCCTTGGAATTCTTGGCCGCGTAGTAGATGGAAATGCCGTTGTTGGTGATGCTGATCTGGCCGTCGAGGAAGGCCTTGTTGTTGTTCGGGTCCAGCCAGCTCAGCGTGCCCGGAATGAAGGTGGCGTAGAGCTCTTTGCCGTACTCCAGCGCCTTGATGGTTTCCGGGCTGTCGATGACAACCTTGTTGTTCTTGTCGACCAGCATGCCGCCGTGCGACCAGATCAGCCAGTTGCACCACAGGCCGTCGCCGGTGGCATTGCCCAGGGCCATGCCGCCCGGCGTGCCTTTGGCCTGCAGCGCCTTGTACAGGGCCAAAAAGCCGGCGGTGTCTTTGGGGAAGCTGTCGAAGCCGGCGGCCTTGACCATGCTCTGGCGGTAGACCACGTAAGAGCCCGCAGCACCCAGCCCCAGGCCCAGCCACTTCTTGCCGTCGGGGCGCAGGTAGGCCTCCACCGCCGGGTACCAGCCACCGTACTTCTTGCCCAGGTATTCGGCCAGGTCGGTCACGTCGAGCAGCTTCTCTGGGTAGAGGTTGGCGTCGTCGTTGGTCGACAGGATGATGTCGGGGCCTGCGCCGGTGTTGGCGGCCACGGCCGCTTTGGGGCGCACGTCTTCCCAGCCTTCGTTGTCCACCCGCACTTCGATACCGGTTTTCTCGGTGAACTTCTTGACGTTGACCATGTAGGCGTCGATGTCGCCCTGCACGAAACGGCTCCAGCGCAGCACACGCAACTTGGCGCCTTTTTCGGGCTTGAAGCTGATGCCCTGGGCCTGCGCCACGGCGGGTGCGAACACCGCGCCGGTGCCGATCAGGCCCGTGGTGGCGGCGCCTGTGGCCAAGGTCGTGGCCACGCCTGCAGTGCCTTCCAAAAAGCGGCGGCGGTTGAAGTCATTCATCGGTGTCTCCTGGCAGGGGTTGGTGGGCGGCCGGGTGTCGTTGTCAAGCCGCAAGACGGCGGCCGGATGCCGCGTCGAACAAGTGCGCCCGTTCGATGTCGGGCTGCAAATGAATGGTGCTGCCGGGCGTGAAGGCATGGCGGTCGCGGAAGACCACCGACAGTTCACGCGTGCCGTGGCGGCAGGCCACGAAGGTGTCGGCGCCGGTGGGCTCCACGACCTTCACCTCGGTGGCGATGCTCGTGCCGGCAGTGCCGCCATCGCCCAGCGTGAGGTGTTCAGGGCGCGTGCCGAAGATCACCGGTTGGCCGTCACGGCCTTCGCTGCCATGGTTGATGGCCGTCGGCGCGAGCACGCGCGTGCCGTCGCTGAATTCCACCGTGGCAGGGCCACCGCTGCGGCGCAGCGTGGCGGGCAGGAAGTTCATCGACGGGCTGCCGATGAAGCCGGCCACGAACAGGTTCGCGGGTCGGTCGTACAGCTCCAGCGGGCTGCCGGTCTGTTCGATGCGGCCGTCTTTCATGACCACGATCTGGTCGCCCATGGTCATGGCTTCGATCTGGTCGTGGGTGACGTAGATGCTGGTGGTTTTCAGGCGCTGGTGCAGTTCCTTGATCTCGGTGCGCATGGCCACGCGCAGCTTGGCGTCGAGGTTGCTGAGCGGTTCGTCGAACAGGAAAACCTGCGGGTCGCGCACGATGGCACGGCCCATGGCCACGCGTTGGCGCTGGCCGCCCGACAGTTGGCGCGGGTAGCGCTGCAGCAGGTCATTCAGACCCAGGATCTCGGCAGCGCGCGCCACCTTGCTGTCGATGGTGGCCGCGTCCAGCTTGGCCAGCATCAAGGAAAAGGCCATGTTGTCGCGCACCGTCATGTGCGGGTAGAGCGCGTAGTTCTGGAAAACCATGGCGATGTCGCGCTGCTTGGGCGGCAGGTCATTCACGCGCTGGGTGCCGATGGACACGTCGCCGCTGCTGATCTGTTCCAGCCCCGCAATCATGCGCAGCAAGGTGCTCTTGCCGCAGCCGCTGGGGCCGACCAGCACGGTGAAGGAACCGTCGGGGATGCTGATGTCCACACCGTGCAGGATGTCGACCGTGCCGAAGCGCTTTTTCACCTGAGCGATGGTCACGCTGGCCATGCGGAATCCTTGCCTCGTCGGCTGTGAACTGGCGTTCACGATAGCCCCGGTGCGCAAGGCCGCACCATCGGGCTTTCCCCCGGGCTTTCCCCGTACCCTGTTCTCAAAAGTTGTCTGATAACCTGATGACCATGGTTGCTGCCAAGCCTGTTGCCGTGTCTGTTGCGCCTTCAGCCGCCCTTGCAATGGCAGGCCGCCTGGGGCGCGAAACGCTGGCCGACAAGCTGGCTGCGCGTTTGTCGGCGCAGATCGAAAGTGGTGCCCTGCAACCCGGCGACCGCCTGCCCACCGAAGCCGTGCTGGCTGCCGAGCACGGTGTGTCGCGCAGCGTGGTGCGCGAGGCGGTGCACCGCATCAAGTCGCGCGGCCTGCTGCTGTCGCGCCAGGGCTCGGGCGTGTTCGTGGCGCCGCCGCCTGAACACCAGCCGCTGGCCTTCGATCCGGCCGTGTTGTCGTCGGTTCAAGCGGTCGTGCAGGTCGTGGAAGTACGCCGCGTGCTGGAAGGCGAGATGGCCGCGCTGGCCGCGCAACGTGCCACGCGCAGCCAGCTGGCGGTGGTGCGCCGCGCACTGGCGGCTATCGACACGGCGGTTGCTGGAGGCCGCGACGGTGTCGACGAAGACCTGGCCTTCCACCGCGCCATCGGCGAGGCCACGGGCAACCCGCAGTTCGGCCTGCTGCTGGGGTTTCTCGAGCAATACCTGCGGGCCGGCATGCGCATCACGCGCGGCAACGAAGCCCGGCGCAGCGACTTCATGGAAGCCGTGCGCAAGGAACACCGCGCCATCGTCGACGCCGTGGCGGCGGGTGATGCGGCCGCTGCGCGGCGCGCCGCCACCCACCACCTGGTGCACAGCGAAAGGCGGCTGGAGCGCGGTGGCGTGATGGCGGCGGCGCGGGCCGAAGGCCGCAGCAAGCCGCCCGCCCGCCGATGACTGCCCGCCCGTGACTGCCCGCCCGTGACCGCCCGTCGACAACGGCCAGGGTGCCGCTGCCCCAGCCCACCCCCAGCACACCGATTTCGCAAGGAAACCTGAGCATGAAGATCCTCATCACCGGCGGCGCCGGCTTCATCGGCGCGCGCCTGGCCCGCACGCTGCTGGCCCGCAGCGAACTGGCCGGCCGGCACCTCACGCAATTGGTGCTGGCCGACCAGGCACCGGGCCGGCCCGAACTGCTGGCCGACCGCCGTGTGCAGGCCCGCGTCGGGCCGCTGCTGGCGCAATGCGCAGCGCTGAAAGACGAAGACTTTGACGGCGTTTTCCACCTGGCTTCGGCCGTATCGGGCGAATGCGAGGCCGATTTCGAACTGGGCCTGCGCAGCAACCTTGACAGCACGCGTGCACTGCTGGATGCGCTGCGTGCCCGCGTTGAAGGCGGTGGCGCGCCGACCCGGCTGGTGTTTTCCAGCTCGGTGGCGGTCTTCGGCCCCGACCCCGCGGTGGCACTGCCCGAAGTGGTGGACGACGACACCTTGCCCGCACCGCAAACCAGCTACGGCACGCACAAGCTGATCTGCGAACACCTGGTGGCCGACTACACGCGCAAGGGCTACATCGACGGCCGCGCCGCGCGGCTGATGACCGTCACGGTGCGGCCGGGCAAGCCCAACGGCGCGGCTTCGTCTTTCTTCAGCGGCATCATCCGCGAGCCGCTGGCGGGCCTTCCGGCGGTGCTGCCGGTGGACCTGAGCGTGTCGCACCCGGTGTCTTCGCCGCAGCGCACGGTGGAGGGCTTGATCGCTGTTTACGAGGCCAGCCGTGAGGCTTTCCAGGGCCGTACCGCGCTCAACCTGCCGGGCCTGAACGTGACCGTGCGGCAGATGCTGGACGCGCTGGAAACGGTGGCCGGGCCGCAGGTGAGGGCGCTGGTGCAACCGCAACCCGACGCCCGCATCGCCGGCATCGTCGCCAACTGGCCACGCGGTGCCAGCGCCGCGCGCGCCGCCAGGCTGGGGCTGTTGCCCGAGGCGAATTTCGAAAGCATCATCCGGCAGTACATCGCCGACCAGGCCGAGCAAGGCCACACAGCGACGGCGCTGAAAGGACTTCAACCATGAACCAGATCGACCTGACGGACCGTGTCGCGGTCGTCACCGGCGGGGCGCAGGGCATCGGCTACGCCACCACCGCACGGCTGTTGCGGTCGGGCGCGCGCGTCGTCATCTGGGACATCGACGCGGCGCGCACGGCCGCCGCCTGTGCGGCGCTGGCACCCTTGGGCGTGGTGCGCGGCGAGCCCGTCGAGTTGACCGATGACGCGGCCGTGGCCGCCGCCACGGCCCGCACGGTGGCCACGCAAGGGCGCATCGACATCCTGGTCAACAACGCCGGCATCACCGGCGGCAACGCCAGCACCTGGGAACTCGACCCGGCGGTGTGGCGCCAGGTCATCGAAGTCAACCTGATCGCGCCCTACCTGAACTGTCGCCATGTGGTGCAGCGCATGCTGGCCCAAGGCTACGGCCGCATCGTCAACATCGCCAGCGTGGCCGGCAAGGAAGGCAACCCCAACGCCAGCCACTACAGCGCCAGCAAGGCCGGCTTGATCGCCCTGACCAAGAGCCTGGCCAAGGAAGTGGCGACGAAAGGCGTGCTGGTCAACGCGATCACGCCGGCGGTGGCCAAGACGGCCATGTTCGAGCAGATGCAGCAAAGCCACATCGACTACATGCTGGGCAAGATCCCGATGGGCCGTTTCGTCGAGGTCGACGAAATCGCCGCGATGGTGGCCTGGCTGTCCAGCGCCGAGTGCTCGTTCAGCACCGGTGCGGTGTTCGACATCACCGGCGGGCGTTCAACTTACTGAAGGCGCTGCGGCGCGGCTCAGCCGATGCGGCCGAGCAGCAGGTACTCCATCAGCGCCTTCTGCACGTGCAGCCGGTTCTCGGCTTCGTCCCAGACCACGCTTTGCGGGCCGTCGATGACCTCGGCGGTGACTTCTTCACCGCGGTGCGCCGGCAGACAGTGCATGAACAGCGCGTCGGGCTGGGCCACGGCCATCATTTCCTCGTCCACGCACCAGTCGACGAAGGCCTTGCGGCGCTCTTCGTTTTCGGCCTCGTAGCCCATGCTGGTCCACACGTCGGTGGTCACCAGGTGGGCCCCCTCACAGGCCTGCATCGGGTGGTTGAAGACCTTGAAGCAATCGCTGTTGCGGATGCCCGCCACGGCCGCGTCCACCCCGTAGCCGCTGGGCGTGCTGACATGGACAGTGAAGCCCAGGACCTCGGCCGCCTGCAGCCAGGTGTTGGCCATGTTGTTGCCGTCACCGACCCAGGCAACCACCTTGCCCTTGAGACATTCGAGTGCGTCGGCGCCACCGCCGCGTGGCCCGCGCTGCTCGATGTAGGTGTAGATGTCGGCCAGGATCTGGCAGGGGTGGTACTCGTTGGTCAGCCCGTTGATGACCGGCACGCGCGAATGCGCCGCGAAGCGCTCGATCATCGTTTGCTCATAGGTGCGGATCATCACGATGTCGGTCATGCGGCTGATCACACGGGCGCTGTCTTCGACCGGTTCGGCGCGGCCGAGCTGGCTGTCGCCGGTGGTCAGGTGCACCACGCTGCCGCCCATCTGGTACATGCCCGCTTCGAAGCTGACGCGCGTTCGCGTGCTGGCCTTCTCGAAGATCATGGCCAGCGTGCGGTCGACCAGCGGCTGGTAGCGCTCGTAATTCTTGAAGCGCGTCTTGATGATGCGCGTGCGCTCGAAGAGGTAGGCGTATTCCTCGGCGCGCAGGTCCTTGAACTGCAGGTAGTGCTTCATCAGCGACGCGCCCGGCTTCATGTCGGTTCGTTGAGAAAGGCCTTCACCAGCGGGCACAGGATGGCCGCGATCTGGCGCGCCTCGTCGGCACTCAGGATCAGCGGCGGCAGCAGGCGGATGACGCGCTCGGCCGTCACGCTGATCATCAGGCCGGCCTCGGCCGCGCGGGCCAGCAGCACGCCGCAGGGGCGGTCCAGTTCGATGCCGATCATCAGGCCCGCGCCGCGGAATTCGACCACGCCGGGCAGGCCCTGCAACCCGGTCTTCAGCGCATCCATCAGCACGCCACCCACGGTGGCGGCATTCGCCAGCAGGCCGTCTTCTTCCATGATGCGCAGCGTCTCGATACCGGCGCGCATGGCCAGCGGGTTGCCGCCAAAGGTGGTGCCGTGGTTGCCCGGGCCCAGCACATGGGCGGCCTTGGGGCCGACGACGATGGCACCGATGGGAACGCCCGAGCCCAGGCCCTTGGCCAGCGGCATCACGTCGGGCAGGATGCCGGCCCACTGGTGGGCGAACCACTTGCCGGTGCGACCCAGGCCGCACTGCACTTCGTCCAGCATCAGCAGCCAGTCGTTGGTGTCGCAGATCTGGCGCAGGCCCTGCAGATAGTCGTTGCGGCTGGCGTTGATGCCGCCTTCGCCCTGGATGACTTCCAGGAACACCGCCACCACATTCGGGTTGGTGCGCGCCTGGTGTTCGACGGCGGCCAGGTCGTTCAGCGGCACGCGCACGAAGCCTTCCACCAGCGGCCCGAAACCGGCCTGCACCTTGGGGTTGCCGGTGGCCGACAGCGTGGCAATGCTGCGGCCGTGGAAAGCTTTTTCGTAGACGATGATTTCAGGCCGTTCGATGCCCTTGTCGTGGCCGAACTTGCGCGCAATCTTCAGCGCACCTTCGTTGGCCTCCAGCCCGGAATTGCAGAAGAAGGCCCCCTCCAGGTTTGACAGTTCACACAACTTGGCAGCGAGCTGCTCCTGCAGCGGAATCTCGTAGTAGTTGCTGCAGTGGATCATCTGCGCCACCTGCTCTTGCAGCGCCGGTACCAGCTTCGGGTGACCGTGGCCCAGCGTGTTCACCGCGATGCCGCCCAGGCCGTCCAGATAACGTCGGCCCTCGCTGTCCCAGACCCAGGCACCCTGACCCCGCACCAAGGCGATGGGCAGACGGCCGTAGGTGTTCATCACGTGCGGCATCGGCCGGGTGAGCACATGGGACAGCGCGGGTTCGGGAGCGTTCATCTGGCGTTTCCTTTCCAAGACCCAGAGCAAAAAGCCGGTCAGCGACGCTTCAGTTCAGTCCTGTTCGTCACGTTCCGGCAGGGCTTGATTCTAAAGGGCGGTGTCGGGCGGTCGATGAAACGCGCATGACGGCCACCCTGAGCCCCGCCTTGCATGCTGCGACGCAGCAAACACGAGGCACAATTGCGTTCCTGCGCGACCCGATGGCCAGGCCGCCCCCTCTGCTTGCACCGGCAGGCCACGTGGCCATGCCGTCATCGATGACCCTCAAGAAGCCACGTCAGTACACCATCCGCGGTATCACCACCGAGGGTCGCACCTTTCGGCCCAGCGATTGGTCGGAGCGCCTGGCCGGTGCCATGTCCAGCTTCCGTCCTGGGGGCGGTGCCGGCGGCATCGGTGCCTACATCGGCTATTCGCCCTACTGCGTGCCGCAGGTCGTCGACGGTGTGAAGTGCGTGCTGGTCAACGAGGCGCTCAAGGGCATCGAACCGATGGCCTGGGACTTCGTCATGAACTTCGCGCGCGACAACCAGCTGACTGTGGTTGAACTGACCGAACCATGAAAAAAGGCCCGCTGCTGCGGACCTTTTGCTTTGCACCGAAAGACGTCTGCTTCAGGCAGCCAACGCCAGGGCCTTGACCTTGGCGGACAAGCGGCTCTTCAGGCGAGCGGCCTTGTTCTTGTGGAAGATGCCTTTGTCGGCAACCGAGTCGATCACGCTTTGTGCCGACTTGAAGGTTTCAGCCGCCTTGACCTTGTCGCCGCCAGTGACGGCTTTGACGACGTTCTTCACCACGGTGCGGAAGTGCGAACGCAGCGAGGTGTTGGCGGCGTTCAGTGCGACGTCCTGGCGGGCGCGCTTCAGGCCCGAGGCGAGGCGAACGGTTTTCTTCTTGGCTTTAGACGATGTGGCCATGCTTTTACAGGTATGAAGTCAGAGGGTGCAAAGACCATCGAGTATAGCACGCTGCAATGGGCTGTCCAGATCGCCCGTGGCCGGGTTTCTATAATGCACTGTGAATTTGCTGAAGGCTGCATCCATTGTTTCGCTGTTGACCCTGTTGTCCCGGGTGACGGGCCTGGTGCGCGAGCAACTGGTGGCTGTGGCCTTCGGCGCCAGTGGCGTCACCGACGCGTTCAACGTGGCGTTCCGCATTCCCAACCTGTTCCGCAGGTTGTTTGCCGAAGGTGCCTTCTCGCAGGCCTTCGTGCCGCTGCTGGCCGCCACCCGTGAACGTGACGGCGACGAGGCCACGCGCCGGCTGATCGACGCGGTGGCCACGGTGCTGGTCTGGGTGCTGCTGCTGATTTGCACCGCCGGCGTGGTCGGCGCGCCGCTGCTGGTCTGGCTGATGGGCTCGGGCCTGGAACGCTTCGACGCGGCCGTGGTCATGACGCGCTGGATGTTTCCCTACATCGGCTTCATGTCGCTGGTCGCGCTGTCGGCGGGCGTGCTGAACACGTGGCGACAGTTTGCGGTGCCGGCCATCACGCCCGTGCTGCTGAACTTGTCGGTGATTGCCGCCGCCTGGTGGGGCGTGCCGCGCATGGCCGCCTTCGGTCTGGAGCCGGTTTACGCGCTGGCCGGCGGCGTGATGCTGGGTGGGCTGCTGCAGGCTGCCGTGCAGTTGCCGGCATTGGCGGCCATAGGCTGCGCGCCGCGCATCGGTCTGCTGCCGGGCGCTATCGCAGCGGCTTGGCGGCACCCGGGCGTTGGTCAGATCCTGCGCCAAATGGCACCGGCGCTGCTGGGGGTCTCGGTGGCCCAGATCTCTCTGCTGATCAACACCCAGATCGCCACCCACGTGGCGGTGGGCGCGGTGTCGTGGTTGACCTACGCCGACCGCCTGATGGAATTTCCGACCGCCTTGCTGGGCGTGGCGATGGGCGCGGTGTTGCTGCCGCAGTTGTCGGCAGCGCGGGCGCGCGGTGACACCGCGGGCTATTCCGACATGCTGGATTGGGGTCTGCGCCTGGTGCTGCTGCTGGCCTTGCCTTGTGCCTTGGCCTTGTTGATTTTTTCAAGTGGGCTGACGGCGGTGCTCTTCCACTACGGCCAGTTCTCGGCCACCGACGTGGCCATGACGGCCCGCGCGTTGCAGGGCTATGGCGCGGGGCTGTTGGGCATCGTGGCGATCAAGGTGCTGGCGCCGGCGTTTTATGCACGGCAGGACGTGCGCACGCCGGTGCGCATCGCCATCGGCGTGCTCGTCGCCACGCAACTGATGAACATCGCGCTGGTGCCGGCGCTGGGCCATGCGGGCCTGGCCCTGTCGATCAGCCTGGGCGCGCTGGTGAATGCCGGCGTCCTGCTGTGGTTCTTGTTGCGCCAGGGTACCTACCGCCCCTTGCCGGGCTGGGGCGGGTTTGCGGCCCGCGTGGTGCTGGCCAACGCCGTGCTCGGTGCGGGGCTGGCGTGGGCGGCCTGGCGCATCGACTGGATCGCGCTGCAGGCCCAGGCCGGCCTGCGCGCCGGGGCCGTGGCCCTGGTGCTGTGCGGCGTAGCCGCAGCCTACTTCGCCGTGCTGGCCGCCTGCGGGCTGCGGCCGCGCGACTTGATGCGCCGGGCCTGACCTACACTGGTATCGATGGTCAGCCCCTTGCAATTTGAAGCGCCCAGCGCACTCGATTATTTCGCCGCACTGGTGTCCGAAGACGCCAGCTTCCCGGTGCTGGAAGCGGCCGTGGCCGTGGCCCAGGACGACGAACCCGGGCTGGACGTGCAGGGCGTGCTGGCGCAGATCGACGCGCTGGCTGACCGCCTGTGCCGCCGCGTGCCGGGCGACGCCGCACCACTGCAGCGCTTGCGCCTGCTGAACCAGTATTTCTTCCAGGAACTCGGCTTCGGCGGCAACGTCAACGACTACTACGACCGTGCCAACAGTTCGCTGCCGGCCGTCTTGCGCACGCGGCGCGGCATCCCCCTGACCCTGGCGCTGGTCTATATCGAAATCGCCGACCAGCTGGGCCTGCAGGCCCAGGGCATTTCCTTCCCGGGCCACTTCCTGGTCAAGCTGCGCATGCCGATGGGCGAGGTCGTCATCGACCCTTTCACCGGCCGTTCGCTGGACCGCGAAGAACTCGAAGAGCGTCTGCTTCCCTACCGCCAACAGCGTGGCCTGCTGGGCGACGAAGCGGTGCCGCTGGGCCTGTTCCTGCAGCCCGCGACGGGCCGCGAGGTGGCCGCGCGGCTGCTGCGCAACCTGAAGGAAATCCACCGCAGCACGCGCGACTGGACGCGCCTGGTGGCGGTGGCGCGGCGCCTGGTCATCTTGCTGCCGGATGACTGGGAAGAACGGCGCGACCTGGGCCTGGCGCTGGCCCAGCTGGGTCTGTCGGCCGATGCCGTCGACGCCCTGGCGCTGTACCTGGAACACCGGCCGCAGGCACCTGACGCCGCTGCCATGCGCCGCAAGCTCAGCGCCTGGCGACGGGCCCACTGAGTCACGATGAAACAGATCCCCCTTCCGATCGGTCCGCAGCCACAGCCGGGCTTCGACAACTTTCTGCCGGGCGACAACGCCGCTGCGCTGGCCCACCTGCGCGACTTGATGCTGCCCGGTGCGCCGGTCTACCTGTGGGGGCCGGCCGGCAGTGGCAAGAGCCATTTGCTGCGCGCCCTGGCCGGGCGCTGCCAGGCCGTCGGTCAGCGTGTGGGCTGGTTCGATGCCGCCGACCGCCTGCCGTGGACGCTGCAGCCCGACTGGGCGCTGGTCGTCATCGACCGCTGCGAAGCGCTGTCGGCCGACGCCCAGCATGCCGGCTTCGCGCTCTTCGTCGAAGCCGCCACGCACGGTGTGCAGGTGGCCGGGGCCGGGCGCTTGCCGCCGGTGGATTTGCCGGTGCGCGAAGACCTGCGCACGCGCCTGGGCTGGGGCCACGTTTTTGCGCTGCAGCCGCTGCCGGAAGCCGACACGCGTGCCGCGCTGCTCCGCGAGGCCGACCACCGCGGCATCTTCCTGTCCGACGAGGTGATGGACCATGTGCTGACGCATTTCCCGCGCGACCTGTCGCACCTGATGCGCCTGCTCGACCGCCTGGACGACTACGCGCTGTCGCAAGGCCGCCGCGTGACCGTGCCGCTGCTGCGCCAGATGCTGCAAGAGGCGCCGCTGGACGCTGCCCAGCCCGAGCCTCAGGCCAAACTTTTTGCCGAGACCACGCCCGAATGAGACTGACCCTGTTTGACCTGGACGGGACGCTGATTCCGCAGGATTCCGACCACGCTTTCGGCGAGTTCATCATCGGCCTGGGCTGGGCTGACGGTGGTGAATTCCGCCGCCGCAACGATGGCTTTTTCCAGGACTATCAGGACGGTCGGCTCGACATCCACGCTTACGTCGATTTCGCCACATCGCCCTGGCGCGGCCGAACCGTTGCAGAGTTGGAGCGGGCCACGGCGGTTTTCCTCGACACCGTGATCCAACCGATGCTGATGCCAGCCGCACGCGAGCTGGTGCGTAGCCATCAGCGTGCCGGCGATCGGGTGGCCATCATCACGGCCACCAACGATTTCGTGACCCGGCCCATCGCCCGCTTGTTGGGCGTGGATGACTTGCTGGCCACCGACCTGGCGCGCGACGCCGCGGGCCGGGTCACGGGGCAGATCGCCGGTGTGCCCTGCTTCCGCGAAGGCAAGGTCGCGCGCCTGCAGGCCTGGTTGACGGCGCGAGGTCAGTCGCTGCATGACTTCGAACGCAGCACGTTTTACAGCGATTCCACCAACGACCTGCCGCTGCTCGAGCGCGTCAGCCACCCCGTTGCCACCAACCCCGGCCCCGCCCTCGAGCGCATCGCGCAAGACCGCAGCTGGCCCGTACTGAAACTTTTCGCATGATCAAGAAATTCATCAACCGTCTGCTCGGCAAAGGCGAGCCGTCCGCGGCCGCGGATGCCCCGGTGGCAAGGCCCGCCATGCCCGAGATCCCGCTGGGTCAGCGGGTGGAAATTCCGGCCACCGAGCACCGCATCGACTCCAGCCTGCTGGACGCCAACGCGGTGCGCGTGGTGAAGACGCTGCAGGACGCGGGCTTCGAGGCCTACATCGTCGGCGGCGCGGTGCGCGACCTGCTGGTCGGCATGCGCCCGAAAGACTTCGACGTGGCCACCGACGCCACGCCCGAGCAGATCAAGGCGCAGTTCCGCCGCGCCTTCATCATCGGCCGGCGCTTCCGCCTGGTACACGTCGTCTTCGGGCGTGGCCGCGAGCACGAGACCATCGAAGTCAGCACCTTCCGTGCCTACCTCGACGCGGCCGCGGCCGACGCCCCGTCGGCGAATGTCAAGGACGGGGCCAAGCCCGATCGCAGGGGCCGGGGCAGTAGCGGTGACAGCGCCGACAAGAAGCACGTGGTCGATGCCAGCGGCCGTGTGCTGCGCGACAACGTCTGGGGCCCGCAGGTCGAAGACGCGGCGCGGCGCGACTTCACCATCAACGCGATGTACTACGACCCGACGACGCAGATCGTGGTCGACTACCACGGCGGCCTGGCCGATTCGCGGGCCCGACTGCTGCGCATGATTGGCGACCCGCCGACGCGTTACCGCGAAGACCCGGTGCGCATCATCCGTGTGGTGCGTTTCGCAGCCAAGCTGGGCTTCGCGCTGGAGCCGGCCACCTTCAAGCCCATCGCCAAGGCCGCACCGCTGCTGGCCAATGTGCCCATCTCGCGCCTGTTCGACGAGATGGTCAAGCTGATGCAGACCGGCCACGCCATCGCCAGCATCGAGCAGATGCGCAAGTTCGGCCTGATCGGCGGCAGTTTGAGCATCTTCCCGGTGCTGGACGCCGCACTGGCCCCGGCCACGCCCAACCCGGCACGCGAGAAGTTCGTGCGTCTGGCCTTGGAAGACACCGACCGCCGCGTCAACGAAGGCCGCGCCGTGGCACCCAGCTTCATGCTGGCCTGCATGCTGTGGCACGACGTGCAGGAGCGCTGGAGCTCGCTGAAGGCCGGCGGTGAGGCGCCTTTCCCGGCGCTGCAACTGGCGGTGGACGCGGTGTTCGACGCGCGCATCGGCGACATCTCGGGACGCGGCAAGCTGGCCGCCGACATGCGCGAGATCTGGCTGATGCAGCCGCGCTTCGAACGCCGCACCGTCAGCGCGGCCACCTCGCTGCTGGCCCAGGCGCGCTTCCGCGCCGGCTACGACTTCCTGCGCTTGCGCGCCGATTGCGGCGACTTGACGGTGGAGCTGGCCGACTGGTGGGAGGACCTGCACCTGGGCAGCGACGAAGAGCGTGAGGCCCTGTTGATGGACCTGCGGCCGCAGCCGGGTTCGAAGGGCAAGCGTGTTGCGGCGACGGCGGCCTGCAACGCCCAGGCTGAAGCACCTGCCGCTGCCGACGATCACGATCACGATCACGAGCGCGGGCACGATGAAGATGAAGATGACGCCGACGAGGGCGGCGACGCGCCGCCAGCCGAAGGCCAGACCGGCGCGCCACGCAAGCGCCGGCGCCGCCGTCGCAAGCCGGCAGGGGCGGGCGGTGGTGGCGGCGGTGGTGGTGGCGAAGGTGCAGCGCCGGCCTCCTGATGCCGCCTGAGCGTGTCTTCGTCGGCCTGGGTGCCAACCTGGGCGACGCCGAACAGACGTTGCGACTGGCCGTGGCACAGATCAGCCAATTGCCGACCACTCGGCTGGTCGAACTGTCGCCGTTTTACCGGACTGCACCCGTCGACGCTGCGGGCCCCGACTACACCAACGCCGTGGTCGAAATCCGCACCCAACTGCAGCCCGCTGAGTTGCTGCAAGCGCTGCATGGCATCGAAGCCGAACACGGCCGCCAGCGCCCTTACCGCCATGCGCCGCGAACGCTGGATCTGGACCTGCTGCTGTATGGGCAGCGCGTCAGCGACGAGCCCCTCGTGACCCTGCCGCACCCTCGTTTGCACCAGCGGGCCTTTGTCCTGCGTCCTCTGCTCGACATCGCGCCCACGCTGATGCATCCCGTGCTGGGCGCACTGGCCGAGCAGGCGGCCGCGCTGGCCGATCAACCGCTGTGGATGCGCCTCCCCTGAGGCGCGTCGGCCGCTTGAGGTGCCCGCCTAGAATCGCTTCGTGACGCGCCGATGACCTGTCGGTGACAAGAACCGGGGTGATCATGGTGTTCGGCAAGTTCCTGCCGCGTGACGGTAATTTCTTCGAGCTGTTCAACCAGCACGGGCAGCACATCGCTGAAGGCGCGCGGGCTTTCCTGTCCATGGTTCAGAACTACCGCGATCCAGTGGAACGCGAGCGTTACGCCACCCAGGTTGGGGCCTCTGAACGCGCCGCCGACAAGATCACCGCTGAAGTGCACCGCCTGCTGCACCGCACCTTCATCACGCCGCTGGACCGCGACCAGATCCACCGCTTGATCAATGCGATGGATGACGTCATCGACCTGCTGCAGGACAGCAGCGAGGTGATGTCGCTGTACGACCTGCAGCATCTGTCGGAAGACGTCGTGCGCCTGTCCGAGATCTCGGTGCGCTGCTGCGAGCGCGTTCAGCATGTCCTGACCCTGCTGCCGCGTTTGAAGGAAGCCGAAGTGGCCCGGTCGGTGTTGAAGACCTGCGAGGAGATCGACCGCCTCGAATCCGACGCCGACCGCGTGATGCGCAGCGCCATGTCGGCGCTGTTCCGCGAAGAGCCCGATACCCGCCAGCTGATCAAGCTGAAAGCCGTTTACGAACACCTGGAATCGATATCGGACCGTTGCGAAGACGTCGCCAATCTCGTCGAAGGCATCGTGCTCGAGAACTCCTAGTCCCGGCCCATGCAAACCCTGCCGATCGCCTTTTGGGGGCTGGTGACGCTCGTCGTCCTGGCGCTGCTGTTCGACTTCATGAACGGCTTCCATGACGCGGCCAACTCCATCGCCACCGTGGTCTCCACGGGTGTGCTGAAGCCGACGCAAGCGGTGGCCTTTGCCGCCTTCTTCAACGTGGTGGCCATCTTTTTGTTCCAGCTGAAGGTGGCAGCCACCATCGGCAAGGGCATCGTCGAACCCGGCGTCGTCGACCAGCATGTCATCTTCGGCGCACTGGTCGGTGCCATCGTCTGGAACGTCGTCACCTGGTTCTACGGTATCCCCTCGAGCAGTTCGCACGCGCTGATCGGCGGCCTCGTCGGCGCCACCATGGCCAAGGCTGGTGCCGGGCCGCTGGTCGCATCGGGGCTGATCAAGACGGTGGCCTTCATCTTCGTCGCGCCGGCTCTGGGCTTCCTGCTCGGTTCGCTGTTGATGGTGGCCGTGGCCTGGCTGTGTTTGCGCTGGTCGCCGTCGCAGGTGGACCGGGTTTTCCGACGGCTGCAACTGGTCTCGGCCGGCCTGTATTCGCTGGGCCATGGCGGCAACGATGCGCAGAAAACCATCGGCATCATCTGGCTGCTCTTGATTGCCGCGGGCTACACCGAGGCCAGCGACAAACTGCCGCCCGCCTGGGTCATCTGGAGTTGCTACCTGGCTATCGGCCTGGGCACGCTGTTCGGCGGCTGGCGCATCGTCAAGACCATGGGCCAGCGCATCACCAAATTGAAGCCGGTGGGCGGCTTCTGTGCCGAGACGGGCGGTGCCATCACGCTGTTCCTGGCCACCGCCTTCGGCATCCCGGTGTCGACCACCCACACCATCACCGGCGCCATCTTTGGCGTGGGCTCGGTGCGCAACGCTTCAGCGGTGCGCTGGGGTTTGGCAGGCCATATCGTGACCGCCTGGATCGTCACGATTCCCGCCACGGCCCTGATGGCGGCCCTGTGCTATGGGGTCAGCGGCTGGCTTTTCTGAGTCACGGCGGCCGATTCAACCTGCCATTCAAAAAAACGCTGGCCGCCGAAAGCGATGGTGCTCAACATCACCGCCGTGCCGACAAACAGCCCGGCTATTGCGGCCAGCACCGGTGCCCAGCCGGTCGGGCGGGCGGTCTGTTCGGGGTTGTAGCGGGCATCCCATTTTTCGTCGGGCGTGAGCGCGATGACGATGCCCGCCAGCATGGCGATGGACAAGGTGACACCCAGCAGCGGCACCAGCAGCGAGGCCATGCCGTCTTCTGCACCCAGGTTGCGCATGCGCACCGCGCCCGCCAGCCCCAGCAGCGTGGGCAGCGGGTACAGCCAGACGCGGCGGTCGCGCAGGCCGTGCAGGTACAGCCGGTGTGCACCCAGGCTGCCCAGCAACAGGGCCAGCCAGGCGGCAACGGTTTTCGATCGGTAGCGCGGGGAAGATGGCATCAAGAAGCCCAGCTCGGGCGGTTGCTGTCGAAGAGAACCGGAAGAATGGCCGGAGCGGTGTCGCCATCAGTTTATAATGCTGGGTTTTCGGCGCTGGCTTGGCGTGGCAACACATGGTGGCAACACCAAAAAAATCACCCAAGCGTATCTACGGCGTCTACCGAGGCTGGTGGTTCGATCCGCCGGCCAACCTGAAAGCCCGCCCGGTGTGTCTCCCGTGGCGCGGCACCCCATACCCCGTTCCAAGGAAATCACATGGTCGTCATCCGTCTCGCCCGTGGCGGCGCCAAGAAGCGCCCCTTCTACAACATCGTCGTTGCCGATTCCCGTGAGCGCCGCGATGGCCGCTTCATCGAGCGCGTGGGTTTCTACAACCCCGTCGCCTCGGGTTCTGCCGAAGGCCTGCGCGTGGCGCTGGACCGCGTGACCCACTGGTCCAGCGTCGGCGCCCAGCTGTCGCCCACCGTGGCGCGCCTGGTTGACCAGGCCAAGAAAGCGGCCTGATCGCCCCTGGCGTGAGCACAGCATCCTCACCCCTGCACCCGGTGCCCGATGCGGCGTCGGCGATGCCTGAAGATGCTGTCGAGGTCGGGCGCATCCTGGGTGCCTGGGGCATCCAGGGTGGGCTGAAGGTCAAGCCTTTTGCTTCCGACCCGCAAGCGCTGTTTGCTGCCAAGCGCTGGTTCATCCAGCCCCCCGAGGGGCCACGGCCCGTCGGACTCAAACCGAACGGCCCGTTGCCGACTGTGCTGCGCGTGATGTCCGCGCGCGAGCATGGCGACGGCGTCGTCGCGACCGTGCAAGATCTCAACGACCGCAATGGTGCCGAAGCCCTGCGCGGCGCGCGCATCTTCGTGCCGCGCTCCAGTTTCCCCAAACCCGACGCCGGTGAGTTCTACTGGATCGATCTGATCGGCATGAGCGTGGTCACCCGCGAGGGCGTTGCCCTGGGCGTGGTCATTGGCTTGCTCGAAACCGGCCCGCATTGCGTGTTGCAGGTGCAGGTGCAGGCGCAGGCGCAGGTGCAGGTGCAGGTGCAGGGCCAGGAGGCTGACACCGAAGTGCCTGAACGCCTGATTCCCTTTGTCGATGCCTACGTCGACAAGGTCGATGTGCCCACGCGGTGCATCACCGTCGATTGGGATCTTGACTACTGATTGGTGATGCGTTTCGACGTCGTCACGATCTTTCCCGAACTCTTCGCGCCGCACCTGGCACAGGGTGTGACCCGTCGCGCCTTCGGTTCGGCGCAGGTGGATGTGCGCCTGTGGCCGCTGCGCGATTTTGCCGACGACACCTACCGCCGTATCGACGACCGCCCCTATGGCGGCGGCCCCGGCATGGTGATGCTGGCCGAACCGCTGCTGCGCGCACTGGACGCCATCTGCACCGACCGCAACGGCCCGCCGCCTGCGGTGGTGCACTTCACGCCGACGGGCCGGCGCATCGACCAGGCCGTGGTGCAGGACTTCGCCAGAGGGCCCGGCGCGGTGCTGCTGTGCGGGCGCTACGAAGGCATCGACCAGCGCGTCATCGACACCCACGTGACCCACGAACTCAGCCTGGGCGACTTCGTGCTGTCGGGCGGTGAACTGCCTGCACTGGCACTGCTGGACGCCGTGGCGCGCTTGCAGGACGGCGTGCTGAATGCGCCATCCCACCAGCAGGACAGTTTTTCCGATGGCCTGCTGGAGGGCCCCAGCTACAGCAAGCCCGAACGGCTGCCCATCGACGGCGTCGAACAGTTGGTGCCGCCTGTCTTGCTGTCGGGCCATCACGCGCAGATTGCCCGCTGGCGGCGCGACCGTTCGCTGGCCCTGACGCAGCAGCGCCGGCCCGACCTGATCGTTCGGGCCCGGGCGGCTGGCCGACTCAACCGGGACGACGAGCGTTTCCTGTCCAGCCTCGGGTTATAATCAAAGGCGTTGCGATCCTCTGCCGGGTTCCAAGTGACCAGCTCCATGCTGTTCACACCCGTGGTCGGCCCCAGCGCCGAACACATCCAACCATCCCGCCCGCTGCAAGATCGCCTCGGAGAAGACCTTGAATTTGATCGACATCCTCGAGCAGGAAGAGATAGCCCGTCTCAACCGCACCATTCCCGTTTTCGCCCCCGGCGACACGGTCATCGTCAGCGTCAACGTGGTTGAAGGCACGCGAAAGCGCGTGCAGGCCTACGAAGGCGTCGTGATTGCCAAGCGCAACCGCGGTCTGAACAGCAGCTTCATCGTGCGCAAGATCTCCAGCGGCGAAGGTGTGGAACGCACGTTCCAGACCTACAGCCCGCTGATCGCCGCCATCGAAGTCAAGCGCCGCGGTGACGTCCGCCGCGCCAAGCTGTACTACCTGCGTCAACGCAGCGGCAAGTCGGCACGGATCAAGGAAAAGCTGGCCTGACCTTCGGGTCAGCCTGCGGCACAGCCGACCGATGGCGCCGCCCCGCATCCACGATCCCCGGGCTGTGCCCGTCGTGGGGCGGGACACGCACCTGCCGGCTGTTGCCCCTGAACGCCTCAAAGCGCCGGCTCTTCGCCGGCGCTTTGCCGAGCGGGCCAAGCTCATCTGGCAGCCTGAATTTGCCGGAGACGGCCGCATTGGCCCCGATCGCGCGCCCGCGCACGCTTCGGTGCTGGTGCCGCTGGTTGAACACGCCGGTGAGCTGCACGTGCTGCTGACCCGCCGCACCGACCACCTGCGTGACCACGCCGGCCAGGTCAGCTTCCCCGGCGGCCGCGCCGAGCCCGAAGACGCCGACGCCGCCGACACCGCGCTGCGCGAAGCGCACGAAGAAGTCGGCCTGCCCCGTGCGCAGGTCGATGTCATCGGCCACATGCCGACCTACACCACCGTGACCCACTTCGTCGTCACGCCCGTTGTGGCCTTGGTGCGCCCGCCCTTCAAGTTGGCCGACCTGGCCATCGACGGCTTCGAAGTCGCCGAGGCCTTCCACGTGCCCCTGTCCTTCCTGATGGACCCGGCCAACCACCAACGCCATCTTTTCGATTTCGACGGCGGCCAGCGACAATTTTTGTCGATGCCCTGGCAGGGCGTGGCGGCCGACGGCACGCCGCGCGAGTACTTCATCTGGGGCGCGACAGCCGCCATGCTGCGCAATCTGTACCGCTACCTGTCGCTGTGAGCGCCAGTCGCAGGGCAGGACAGCCGCAGGCCAGCCTCTATCATCGGCAGCAATGAGTTTCTTCGCCGTCCTGTTCGCGCTGCTGGTCGAACAACTCAAGCCGCTGCCCCGCGAAAACTGGGTCCATGACACGCTGATGGCCTGGGTCCGCTGGACCGGCCGCAACTTCGACGCCGGCCAGCCTCACCACACCTGGGTCGTCTGGTGCGTGTCGGTTCTGGTGCCGTCAGCGCTCGCCGGCGGGCTGTACCTGCTGATCGCGCACTACAGCTTGCTGCTGGGCTTGGCATTTGACGTCGGCCTGCTCTACCTGACGCTGGGTTTTCGCCAGTTCAGCCACTACTTCACCGACATCCGCGACGCCCTGGAGCGGGGTGACGAGAACGAGGCACGCCGCCTGCTTGCCGAGTGGCGCCACCTCGACGCCAGCGAACTGCCGCGCACCGAGGTGCTGCGCCACGTCATCGAACACGCGCTGCTGGCCGCCCACCGCCACGTTTTCGGCGTGTTCTTCTGGTTCGTGGTGCTGTCGGCATTGGGCCTGGGCCCGATGGGCGCAGTCGTCTACCGCATGGCCGAGTTCTCGACCCGCTATTGGGGCTACCGCCAGCGCAACATCGACATGCCCAGCAACGACAAGCTGCTGGCCTTGTCGAACCGCCTGTTCGCGCTGATCGACCACGTGCCGGCGCGCCTGACGGCAGCTGGTTTCGCGGTGGTCGGCAATTTCGAGGAAGCGATCAGCAGCTGGCGCCGCGACGCCAGCCTCTGGCAGCACAGCAACGAAGGCGTGATCCTGGCCGCTGCGGCGGGCGCGGTCGGCGTGCAACTGGGTGGCGCGGCCGCGCCGGGCATCACGCCCGACCGTTCCAAGACCTTCGATGCCGGTGCGGCGGCCGACCTGGCCGACGCCCAGGGTTCGACGGCGGGCGTGCCGGCCCAGCCGGGCCATCTGCACAGTGTCGTGGGCCTGGTGTGGCGCTCGGTGGTGCTGTGGATGATGCTGGTGGCGCTGTTGAGCCTGGCCAACGTGCTGGGCTAGCGCCGCGCGCTGGCCCTACCAGCGCTTGTGCGACAGCTCGTCGAACAACTCGCTGTAGATGCGCTGGCGCGTCGGGCTGATCTCGCCGCGTGCCATCGCATCGCGCACGCCGCAGCCGGGTTCGTGGCGGTGGCTGCAGTTGTGGAATTTGCAGTGGCCCAAGGCGGTGGCGAAGTCGGGCATCAGTCCGGCCAGCGCTTCGGGCGCGATCTGCCGCAGGCCGAATTCCTGGAAGCCCGGTGAATCGATCAGCGCGCCGCTGCGTGCTTCATCCAGCCAATACCAGCGCGTGCTGGTGGTCGTGTGGCGGCCGGTGTGCAGCGCCTGCGAGATCTCGCCCACCTGGGCCGCCGCTTGCGGAATCACCAGGTTGATCAGCGTGCTCTTGCCCATGCCGCTGGGGCCCAGCACCAGCGTCGTGCGGCCGGCGAACAAGGGCCGCAGTGTGGCCAGTGCAATTTCCGGGTTTTGTTTCAGCGCCAGTTCGATGACGGGGATCCCCATGGCCACATAAGGGGCCAGGCGTTCGCGCGCGATGGGCGTGCTGGGCAGGTCGACCTTGTTCAGTCCGATCACAGTGGGTATGCCCGCCGCCTGTGCGGCAATCAGCGCCCGCGTCAGTTGCGATTCGCTGAACACCGGGTCGGCTGCGACCAGTACCAGTAACTGGTCCAGGTTGGCCGCGAAGGACTTGGTGCGCCAGTCGTCCTGCCGGAACAGCAGGTTGCTGCGCGGGTCCATGCGTTCGATGACGCCGCCGTCGCCAGTGGGCAGCCAGCGCACACGGTCGCCCACGACCAGCTCGCTCTTCTTGCCGCGCGTCTGGCAGAGCACCCGCCGGCCGTCGGGTGTTTCCACCATCACGTGGCGGCCGTGGGCGGCCACGACCAGACCCGCTGCAAGGCCACCGCCGCTCGCGTCAAGGGCTGCGGGGCTGCGCGCGCTGCGCGGCGTCAAAGCAGCAAACCGTCCACCTTGGCGGCGCAGATGAAATCGTTGATGGAGATGCCGCCCACCGAATGCGTGTTGAAGCGTACCGTGCAGCGGTTGTAGCTGACCAGCAGGTCGGGGTGGTGGTCTTCACGGTGGGCAATCCAGGCCACGGCATTCACGAAGGCCATCGTGTGGTGGTAGTCGGCGAAGTCGTATCGCTTCTGGATGGCACCGCCGACCAGGGCCCAGCCGTCCACCTGCGCCAGGTGTTGCTCGATGTCCGCGCTGGTCATGGGCGCCTGGCCTTCGAGCGGCTTGCAGTGCGGGTTGGCAAGGGTGGTCATGGCGGTCTCATCAAACGGATCGAAGTGCCGCCGACCCGCCAACCGGATGGGGTGCGGGCAGGGCGGCCAGCCGCTCGGAAGCTGGCGGGTGCGAGTAGTAGAAGCGCACGTAGACCCGGTCGGGCGTGAGCGTGGCGGCATTGTCTTCGTGAAGCTTCAGCAGCGCGCTGGCCAGGTCGCTGCCGTCAGACTGCGCGCAGGCGTAGGCGTCGGCCTGGAATTCGTGGCGGCGCGAGCTCAGCGCCATCAGCGGCGACAGGAAAAAGGTGAACGATGGCAGCGCCAGCATGAACAGCAGCAGGGCCAGCGCGTCGTTGGGTGCGGCCAGATTGGGCTGCACGCCCAGGCCGGCGTAGAAGCCGCTTTGCCCGGCCAGCCAGCCCAGCAGCGCCAGGCCGGCCAGGCTCATCGCGAAGAGGGTGACCATGCGCTGCAGGACATGCCTGTGCTTGAAATGGCCGAGCTCATGCGCCAGCACGGCCTCGACTTCACCGGGCGACAAGCGCTGCAACAAGGTGTCGAAAAAGACCACGCGCTTGGCCGCGCCCAGGCCGGTGAAATAGGCGTTGGCGTGGGCTGACCGCTTGCTGCCGTCCATCACGAAGAGGCCTTGCGCAGCGAAGCCGCAGCGCGCCATCAAGGCCTGTACGCGGGCCTTCAGCGACTCATCGGCCAGGGGCTCGAACTTGTTGAACAGCGGCGCAATGACGGTCGGGTACAGCACCAACAGCACCAGGTTGAAACCCACCCACGCAACCCAGGCCCACAGCCACCACAGACCGCCTGATGCGCCCATGATCCACAAGATCAACGCGGCCAGTGGCAGGCCGATCAGTGCACCCACGGCCGCACCTTTCAGCATGTCCAGCAGCCACAGCCGGGGCGTCATGCGGTTGAAGCCGAAACGCTGTTCGACGCGGAAGGTCGCAAACCACTCCAGCGGCAGGTCGATCAGGCCGCTGATCACCGAGAAGGCAGCCAGCAGGGCCAGCTGATAGGCCATCGCACCCCTGGTGGGCAGCAGGGCATCGCGCAACACGGTGTTCAGCGCGTCCAGCCCGCCCAGCAGCGTCCAGCCCAGCAGCACGGCGCTGCCGAAGGCGGTGGCCACAAGGCCCAGCCGGCCCTTGGCCAGCGTGTAGTCGGCAGCCTTCTGGTGCGAGGCCAGCGTGACGGTGGCGCGAAAGGCCACAGGCACTGCATGACGGTGTTGCGCCACATGGCGCATCTGGCGTGTGGACAGCCACAGCTTGACGGCCAGCGACAGCAGCAGGGCGGCGGCAAAAGCCAGGGTGACAGCGGAAGTTTGCATGGGCCGCGAGTGTAGGCTGGGCCAGAATCGACGGTTTACATCGCGGCTTTGCACCCATGACCGAATCAACATCGATGCCCACCCTGGCCATCAGCGACCAGAACCTGATCTGGGTCGATCTGGAAATGACCGGCCTGTACCCGGACAAAGACCGCATCATCGAGATCGCCGTGGTGGTGACCGATCCGCATTTGACGGTGCGCATCGAAGGCCCGGTTTTCGCCATCCACCAGAGCGACGCCACGCTGGCCGGCATGGACGCCTGGAACACCGGCACCCATGGCAGGAGCGGTCTGACGGCACGGGTCAAGGCCAGCACCATCGACGAGGCCGAGGCCCAGGCGCAGACGATGGCGTTCTTGAAGCAGTACGTGCCCAAGGGCAAGAGCCCGATGTGCGGCAACAGCATCTGCCAGGACCGCCGCTTCATGGCGGGCACCATGCCGCTGCTGGAAGCTTTCTTCCACTACCGCAACCTCGACGTCAGCACGCTGAAGGAACTGGCGCGGCGCTGGAAGCCGGCCGTGATGGACAGCTTCAAGAAGGCCCAGGCGCACACCGCGCTGGCCGATATCCACGAGTCCATCGACGAGCTGGCGCACTACCGCCAGCACTTCCTGGCGCTTTGATACCGGGCGGCCCGGGCGTGCGCATCGAAACCATTGAACTGGCCGGTGCCACGCCCGGCAGCAGCCAGCGTGTGACCGCGCTGCATTACGGGCAGCCGGGGCGCGGCCCCAAGGCCTACATCCAGGCCGCACTGCACGCCGACGAGATACCGGCGCTGCTGGTGGCGCAGGCCTTGCGGCCCGCGCTGGCCGGGCTGGAAGCGGCGGGTGCCGTGCGGGGCCACATCGTGCTGGTGCCGGTGGCCAACCCGGTCGGTCTGGCGCAGCAGACCCTGGGCCTGCACCAGGGCCGATTCGACTTGCGCGACGGCGTCAACTTCAACCGCCTGATTCCCGACTTGACCGAGGCGGTGGCTCTGGCCGTGGCGGGCCAGCTGGGTGCGGACGCGGCTGCGAATGTCGCGCTGATCCGCACGGCATTGCGCAATGCTGCGGCCGCGCTGACCACCAACACCCCGATCACCCACCTGAAGCAGCAGCTGCTGCAATGGGCCACCGATGCCGACATCGTGCTCGACCTGCATTGCGACCAGCAGGCCGTGCTGCACCTGTACGGCCTGACGCCGCAGGCCGACCTGCTGGCCGAGCTGGGGGCATTGATGGGTGCCGAAGCCCTGCTGCTGGCCACCGAATCGGGCGACTCGCCTTTCGACGAAGCCTGCAGCCGGCCGTGGTTCGAGCTGCAGCGCCGCCATCCCGAGCACCCGGTACCGCTGGCCTGCTTCAGCACCACTGTGGAATTGCGCGGCGAGGCCGATACCGGCCACGACCTTGCGCAGCAAGACGCCCGCGCCATCCTCGAATTCCTGCGCCGCAGGGGCGTGCTGGCCGGTGCGCCGCAGCCCTTGCCGGCCCCGCGCTGCCAGCCCACGCCCCTGGCGGCCTCCGAGCCCATCACCGCGCCGCGCAGCGGCATCGTGGTCTTCCACGTGCAGCCGGGTGAACGCGTCGAGGCCGGTGCGCTGATCGCCGACCTGGTGGATGTCGAGACTGGCGAACTGCTGCCCTTGCGCGCGCAGTCGGCGGGCGTGCTGTTTGCGCGCAGCACCACGCGCTGGGCGCGGCCGGGCCAGCCGCTGGCCAAGATAGCGGGCACGACGCTGATGCGCACCGGCAAGCTGCTCAGCGCGTGAAGCCTGCGGCGTGCCGCTCCTTGTCACACGCTTGACGCAAGCCTTGCCTAGACTCGAACCATGTCCGACGAAACTTCGGCTGCACCCCACCCGGCAGCACCCTTGGCCGCAACGCCTGCTGGCCCGTTGACCCTGCTGAACCGCGAACGCTCGCTGCTGCAGTTCAACCGCCGGGTGCTGGCGCAAGCCCTGCGCGCCGACGTGCCGCTGCTGGAACGGCTGCGCTACATCACCATCGTGTCCAGCAACCTCGACGAATTCTTCGAGGTCCGCGTGGCCGACATCATTGAAGCCACGCGCTTGCCCGGATCGGGCGTGACGCGTCGCGATCTCGCCGACGTCGCAAAAGCCGCGCACGAACTGATCGACGAGCAGTACGCGCTGTTCAACGACGTGGTGATGCCCGCGCTGCAGCGCGAAGGCATCGTGGTGCTGAACCACGCCGACCGCAACGAGGCGCAGCGGGCCTGGGTCGCCCGCTTCTTCGAGCAGCAGGTGCGGCCGCTGCTGGTGCCGGTCAGCCTGGACCCCAGCCACCCCTTCCCGATGGTGGCCAACAAGTCGCTGAACTTCATCGCGCGCCTGGGCGGCCGCGACGCTTTCGGGCGCGAGAACCTGATCGCCATCGTCAAGGTGCCGCGCGTGCTGCCACGTGTCATCCGCCTGCCCGACGAGCTGTGCAAGGGCCGGCAGGGCTTCGTGCTGCTGACCAGCGTGATCCGCGCCCACCTGGGTTCGCTGTTCCCGGGCCGCACCGTCGAGTCGTTCTCGCAGTTCCGCGTCACGCGCGACTCGGACCTCGAAGTCGACGAAGACGACGTCACCAACCTGCGCCAGGCCATGCGCAGTGGCCTGACCACGCGCAACTTCGGCCAGGCCATCCGGCTGGAGGTGGTGAACACCTGCCCGCCCGAGCTGTACGCCTTGCTTCTGGAACAGTTCGACTTGCCCGATGTGGCGCTGTACAAGGTCAACGGGCCGGTCAACCTGGTGCGCTTGAACCAGCTCATCGACCAGGCCGACGCCGACGCCTTGCGCTTTCCACCCTTCGAGCCGCAGTGGCCCGAAAGCCAATGGAAACGCGGCAGTTCGGTCTTCACGCAACTGCGCGCTGGCGACATCCTGCTGCACCATCCATTTGAGAGTTTCGAGCCGGTGGTGCAATTCCTGCGCGAGGCCGTGCACGACCCCGACGTGCTGGCCATCAAGCAGACCATCTACCGCACCGGCGCGCACAGTGTCCTGATGGACTTGCTGATCGAGGCTGCGCGCCGGGGCAAGGAAGTGCTGGTGGTGGTCGAGCTGAAGGCGCGCTTCGACGAAGAAGCGAACATCAATTGGGCCGAGCGCCTGGAAGCGGTGGGCGCGCAGGTGGTCTACGGCATCGTCGGCCTGAAGACCCATGCCAAACTGCTGCTGGTGACCCGCCGTGAGGGCGCGCAGGGCGGCGACAGCCGGCGTGCTTCAGCGCTCAAGTTGAAGCGCTACGTCCATCTGTCCACCGGCAACTACAACCCGCGCACCGCGCGGCTGTACACCGACATGGGCATGCTGACCAGCGACGCCGGCCTGACCGCCGACGCCGATGCCGTCTTCCTGCAGCTGGCCAGCCAGACCCGCGTGAAGACACCCAACCACCTGCTGACTGCGCCTTTCGTGCTGCACAAGCGGATGGTCAAGCACATCGAACAGGTGGCCGACTCGGCGCGTGCCGGGCAGCCGGCGCGCATCGTGGTGAAGATCAACTCGCTGACCGACCCGGGCTTGATCGCCGCGCTGGTGGCCGCCGGCCTGGCCGGTGCGCAGATCGACCTCATCGTGCGGGGTGCCTGCATGTTGCCGCCCGGCCTGCCAGGGCTGACGCCCAACATCCGGGTGCGTTCCGTGGTCGGGCGCTTCCTGGAGCACACCCGCATCCTCTATTTCCGCTGGGGCCACAGCGACGGTGACGAGGTGCTGTACCTGAGCAGTGCCGACTGGATGAGCCGCAACATGTTCCGCCGCATTGAAGTGGCCTGGCCGGTGCGCGACCCCGCCTTGCGCCAGCGCGTCCTCGACGAGGGCCTGGTGCCCTATCTGCACGATCCGATGGAGGCCTGGTTGCTCGACGGCGAAGGCCGCTACAAACGGGTTTCCGAATCGGGTGTTTCGGGAGTCAGCGCGCAAAGTGCGCTGATGCAGCGCTATTCCTGAATCGACCCAGGCCCCCAAACGCAGCCGTCGGGTTATGGACCTCATCCTCTGGCGTCATGCCGAAGCCTTGGACGGCATTGACCCGGCCGACGACCTGGCACGGCCGCTCACATCCAAAGGCGAGCGCCAGGCGGCCCGTGTGGCGGCCTGGCTGAACCGGCAACTGCCGGCCGGCACACGGGTGCTGGCCAGCCCCGCCAGGCGCACCCAGCAGACAGTGGCCGCCCTGGACCGCAAGTTCAAGACGGCGCAGGAACTGGCCCCCGACGGCAGCGTCGAAGGTCTGCTGCATGTGGCACGCTGGCCCGACGCGCGCGAGCCGGTGCTGGTGGTGGGCCACCAGCCCACGCTGGGCCTGGCGGCGGCCTACCTGCTGGCCGCGCAGCCGCAAACCTGGGCCGTGCGCAAAGGCGCGGTGTGGTGGTTGCGCGCGCGCGAACGCGACGGTGAACTGCAGGTGGTGTTGCACGCCGTGATTTCGCCCGAACTGATCTGAGCCAAACGGGCCGAACGGGCCGGCCGGCCGGCCCGCTGCCGGCCGTCTCAAGCCGTCGGCAGCACCAGCCGCAGCGGCCCGCTGCGCCCCCAGGCGTTGACGTCTTCGCGCAGCAGGTACAGCGTGCGCGGGTGCAGGTCAGGCCACTCGGCGGACGCCCAGCCCAGCACCGCGTCGCGGCCGCGTGGCCGCAGGCTCAGCGCGTTGACATCGATCTCGCCGCGCGCGTGGCATTTGATCGCCGCCAGCCTCAGGCACAGCACCTGCCAGGCGAAGGTTTCGCTGGCCATCTGCGGCTCAATCTTGCGCAGCCCGCCACGTTGGCCCAGCACCAGGTCGGCGATGCGCCGCTGCTGGCTTTGCGAAAAGCCGGCCGCGTCGACATGCGCCAGCAGGTAGGCGCTGTGGCGGTGGTGGTCGTGGTGCGAGACCATCAGGCCCACCTCATGCAGCGCACAGGCCCAGCCCAGTTCACGCCGGGTCTCGGGTTCGGCGTCGGGCACGGCGTTGTCGAAGAGGGCCAGCGCCACACTGGCCACGCGCTGGGCCTGGGCGGAGTCGACGCTGAAACGCTGCTGCAGTTCGGCCACCGTGGCGTCACGCATGTCGGTGGCCTTGCCGCGCTGGCGGGCCAGCAGGCGTTCGTTGAGGTCGATGACCACGCCCTGGCGCAGCGCGCCCTTGGCCGGCCACAGTTCTTCGATGCCGAAGTTGGCGGCCAGCGTGTACAGGATGGCCAGACCGCCGGGCAGCACGGCCTTGCGGTCGCCTTTCAGGCCGGGCAGGTCGATCTTGTCCATCTGCCCGGCTTCCAGGCAGCGCGCGATGCACCAGCGCAGGCCTTCGGGCGTGATGCGGCCATCGGTGACGCCGGCGGTCTGCAGGATCTGCGACACCGCGCCGGCCGTGCCCGACGAACCCAGGGCCCGCTTCCAGTGTTGGCGGGCGAAGGGTTGCAGCGCTTCTTCGAGTTCCGCGCCGGCCGCGACCTGTGCTGCGCGAAAGGCCGTCTCAGAGATGCGCCCGCCTTCGAAGAAGCGCAGCGACAGGCTGACGCAGCCCACGCCGAACGATTCCGAGACCACCGGCGTGCGGCCCTGGCCGAGGATCAGTTCGGTGCTGCGCCCGCCGATGTCAATGACCAGGCGCGGTTCCTCACTGGGCTGCAGGTGGGCCACGCCGGCGTAGATCAGCCGGGCTTCCTCGCGGCCCGAGATGACCTCGATCGGGAAGCCCAGTGCTTCTTGCGCGCGCAGCAGGAAGGCGTTGCGGTTGCGCGCCTCGCGCAGCGTTTGCGTGGCCACGGCGCGCACCTGGCCGGGTGCAAAGCCGGCCAGTCGCGCCGAGAAGCGGCGCAGGCAAGCCAGGCCGCGCTGCGCGGCTTCTTCGGACAGCATGCCGTCGGCGTCCAGCCCGGCACCCAGGCGGACGGTGTCCTTCAGGTAGTCGATGCGCCGGTAGCGGCCGTTCGGCGGTGATGTCGGCAGTTGGCCGATTTCCAGCCGAAAACTGTTCGACCCCATGTCGATGGCCGCCAAGGGGCCGCCGGGTTTGACGCTGGATTCCATGCCGGGATGCTACCCGTGGGTCTTCCTACAATCCGCGTCCTCACCCACCCCGGAACACCCCCCGATGCTGAAGGCCGAGTTCGACACCCTGGTGCCTGCCGCTGGCGACTTCAACCGCCGTGATTTCGTGCGCAAGACGGTGGGCAGCGGCTTCGCCGCGGCCGTGCTGCCGGTGGCCGCGCAGACGGTTCGAACGCCGTCTGACGGCCTGCTGGCCGGCGAAGTGATGATTCCCGCGGGCGACTTCAAGATGCCGGCCTTCCGTGCCGTGCAGGCCGGCAAGGTGAACGCGCCGGTGGTGCTGGTGATCAGCGAGATCTTCGGCGTGCACGAACACATCGCCGACGTGGCGCTGCGCCTGGCGCGCGCCGGCTACTGCGCCATCGCGCCCGAGCTGTTTGTGCGCCAAGGCGACGCCAGCGCCTACGGTGAAATTGCCAAGCTGGTGGCCGAGGTTGTCTCGAAGGTGCCTGACGCCCAGGTGATGGGCGACCTGGACGCCACCGTGGCCTGGGCCCGCGCGCAGGGGCAGGACGCCAGCAAGCTGGGCATCACTGGTTTCTGCTGGGGCGGACGCATCAGCTGGCTGTATGCCGCGCACAACCCCGCCGTGAAGGCCGGCGTGGCCTGGTACGGGCGTTTGACGGGCAGCGTGACGCCGCTGAACCCGCGTCAGCCGGTTGATGTGGCCGGCCAGTTGCACGGGCCGGTGCTGGGCTTGTATGGCGGGCAGGACACGGGCATCCCCTTGGCCGATGTGGAACAGATGAAAACGGCGCTGGCCGGCGGCAGCGCCGCAGCGCGCCGCAGCCGCTTCACCGTCTACCCCGACGCCCCGCACGCCTTCCACGCCGACTACCGCCCCAGCTACCGGCCACAGGCCGCCGTTGACGGCTGGCAGCGTGCGCTGGCCTGGTTCGCTGCCCACGGCGTGGCCTGATGACGCCTTGCAAGGGCCGCCGATGACCCTGCTCTACATCGTCATGGCCACGGCCGCCGGCGGCGTGCTCTCGGTGCTGATCGCTGCCGCACTGACGCAGGCCGTGCTGGGCCGCGTGGTCAAGAGCATGGTCAGCCTGTCGGCCGGCGTGCTGCTGGGTACCGCGCTTTTGAACGTGCTGCCCGAGGCCTTTGAAAGCGGCACACCACCGCACCGGCTGTTCGCCACGCTGCTGGGCGGGCTGCTGTTTTTCTGGCTGCTCGAGAAAGCCGAGCTGTACCGCCACGTGCACCACCACGAAGGCGACGGCCACGACCACCACCACCACTTCGACGCGCAGCAGGCCGGGCGCGGCGGCCTCAGCGTGCTGGTCGGCGACACCGTGCACAACTTTTGCGACGGCGTGATCATTGCAGCGGCTTTCCTGGCCGACCCGGGGCTGGGCCTGGTCACCGCGCTGGCCATCATGGCGCACGAGATTCCGCAGGAAGCCGGCGACTACATCGTGCTGCTGAACGCCGGTTTCTCGCGCGGCAAGGCGCTGCTCTTCAACGCCATTTCAGGCCTGGCGGCGGTAGCCGGCGGCGTGCTGGGCTACTTCGTCGTCGGCCCCTGGCAGTGGGTCATGCCCTACCTGCTGGTGGTGGCCGCCAGCAGTTTCATCTACGTGGCCGTGGCCGACTTGCTGCCGCAGTTGCAGCAGCGGCTGAACTGGCGTGAAACGCTGCTGCAAGTGGCCTGGCTGGGTGGCGGGCTGGGCCTGGTGGTGCTGGCCATGCTGGGCCTGCAAGGCCGCCCGCACTGAAGGCGTTCTACCGGACGACCAGCACCGGCAAGGTGCTGTGGGTCAGCACCTTTTGCGTTTCGCTGCCCAGCAGCAGCGCGCTCATGCCGCGGCGGCCGTGCGAGGCCATCACGATCAGGTCGCAGCCCTGAGCCTTGGCCTGTTCGAGGATGGCCTCCCAGGGGTGCAGCGCTTCCACCGTGTAGCCCTTGCACGGCACGCCGGCCGCCGCTGCCGCTTCGGTAACGAGCTTGACGCGGGCCGAGGCCACGCGCTCCTGGGTGTCGAAATATGCCTGCGGCGGCACCGGCTGCATCTCGGAAATGGCGCTGTAGGGGAAGGGGTCCTTCACCGCCAACACGCTGAGTTCGGCACCCGCCAGCCGGGCCAGGCCCAGGGCCGACTGCAACGCCTTGGCGGTGATGTCGGAACCGTCGGTGGGGAAGAGGATGCGTTGGTACATGCGGGCTCCTTCGAAAGTGAAGCGGGTGGGCCCCGCCGATGACTGGAGTGTCGGCATGACGTGTACGCCGCCCTTTGACCCGCGTCAACCCTTCAGGATTCGCTGGGGGCGGCCGCTGCCGCCGGTGCCACCGACGCCGCCGAGGTGGCCCGCGACCGGCCGCTGAGCAAGGTGGCAGCCACTCCGGCCGCGATGATCAGCGCCATGCCGGCCAGCGCCAGGGCCGTGAGCGGGTCGTCGAACAGCCACACGCCCAGGCCGCAGGCGTAGACGATGCCCAGGTACTGCAGCGCTGCGATGCCCAGGGTGGCGCCGGTGGCGTAGGCGCGTGTCATCAGCCATTGCGCCATCGTGGCCAGCAAGCCAATGGCCAGCAGCAGCAGCACACCGCGTGCGGTGTGGGCGTGAAAGCCGCCGCTCAACGCAGTGAGGCCCAGCCCCGCGACACAGCCGCCGATCGAGAAGTAGAACACCACGCGCTCGCCCGGTTCGCCCACCCGCCCCAGGGCGGTGACCTGCAGGTAGGCCATGGCCGCGACCATGCCCGACAGCAGGCCGATCAGTCCGCCCCACAGCTGGTTCTGGTCGACGGTGGGGCGCAGCACCATGGCCACCCCCGCGAAGCCGGCCAGCACGGCGCTGGTCAGGCGGCCGTCCAGCCCCCGGCTGCCGCCCGGCACGCTGGGGCCGGCCAGCACCGCGCCGCCAATCAGGAACAGGGCGATCCACACCGACGACATGTAGTTCAGTGTCATGGCCGTGGCCAGCGGCAGCGCGCCGATGGCATAGAACCACAGGCACAGCCCGGTGGTGCCAGTGGTAGCGCGCCAGAAGTGCATGACCGGCACCGGCGTGCGCCAGCTGATGCCGCGCAGGCGCAGCACGCTGGCCATCAGCGTCAGGCCGATAAGCGAGCGGTAAAGCACGATCTCGCCGGCACCGTAATGCACCGAGGCCAGTTTCACGCACACGCCCATCAGCGCGAACAGCGCCGACGCTGCCACCATGAACAGCGTCGGTTTCATCGGCGGGTGCGCAGGGCAGGGCGGCCCGCAGCGCGGCGCTCAGGTCGGCGTATGGCCCATCCCCATCTCACGCCGGTACCACTGGTGGAAGTGCTGCATGCCGTCTTCCATCGGGCTTTGGTAGGGCCCTGCGTCGTCGTCGCCGCGCCGCATCAGGGCCTTGCGGCCGGCGTCCATGCGCAGCGCGATCTCGTCGTCTTCGACGCAGGTCTCCATGTAGGCGGCCTGCTGCGCGTCGACGAATTCGCGTTCGAAAGCGACGATTTCCTCGGGGTAGAAGAACTCCACCAGGTTCATCGTCTGCTGTGGCCCCTGCGGGAACAGCGTGGACACCACCAGCACATGCGGGTACCACTCGACCATCACCGTCGGGTAGTAGGTCAGCCAGATCGCGCCTTGCGGCGGCGGTTCGCCGTTGCGGTAGTTCAGCACGGCCTGCTGCCAACGCGCGTAAACCTCGGAACCGGCACGCGTCAGCGCCTTTTGCACGCCCACGGTCTGCACCGAGTGGTGGCGGCCGAACTCCCACTTCAGGTCTTCGCAACTGACAAAGCCGCCCAGGCCGGGGTGGAAAGGGCCGACGTGGTAGTCCTCGAGGTAGACCTCGATGAAGGTCTTCCAGTTGTAGTCGCACTGGTGCACATGCGCCCGGTCGAAGACGAAGCCGCTGAAGTCGAGGTCGTGCGCGGCCCCCAGGGCGGCCAGGTCGGTGGCCACCGAACGCCCGTTGTGTTCGAAGACCAGGCCTTGCCAGGTCTGCACCGGGTAATTGCGCAGGTTCAGGCCGGGGTCTTGCGCGAAATGCGGCGCGCCCACCAGGGCACCGTGAAAGTCGTAGGTCCAGCGGTGCAGCGGGCACACGATGTGCCGACCCGCGTTGCCGCGACCTTTCAGCATCACGGCCTGGCGGTGGCGGCAGACGTTGCTGACGAGTTCGATCCCGTCCGCCGTGCGCACCAGCGCCCGGCCTTCTTCTTCCTGCACCAACGCCAGATGGTCGCCGACCTCGGGCACGGCCAAGGCGTGCCCCAGGTAGCGCGGTGCGTGCTGAAAAATGAGTTCCTGCTCCTTCTGGAACAGGCTCGCGTCAAAGTAGCTGGAAACTGATAGTTGAGAGCCGCCGTGGGCAGGTGCGCGCTCAAGAGCTTCGAGACAAATGCTCAGGTCCGACATGATCCGACTGGATCCTCCTCGTCAAGGACATCGACCCGCCGCCCGGTGGCCCCGCGGGCGGCAAACGTGAACCCTCGGTACCAACTTTTCCGTTCCGAGAGGGTCGACGATTCTAGCCGTGGCGCTTGGAGAGGATGCCCGACTCGGCCGGCGCGTCGACGCTGACTAGAATCAGGGCCATTAATTTCATCTTCCGAAATGGCCCGCAACGCAGCAGCATCCGCCGATAGCTCGGCCAACAGCCCGGCGAACGACCGCGCAAGCGACCCCGCAAGCGACCCCGCCACCTACGAGCAGGCACTGGCGGAACTCGACCGTCTGGTGGCGCAGATGGAAGGCGGGCAATTGCCGCTGGACCAACTGCTGGACGGCTACCGCCGGGGTGCCGAACTGCTGAATTTCTGCCGCGCCAGGCTGCAGGACGTCGAGGCCCAGGTCAAGGTGCTGGAAGACGGCCAGCTCAAGACATGGACCGCAACATGATGGCCGCTGATTTCGAAGCCTGGTCGCGCCAGCAACTGGCAGCCGTTGAAACGGCGCTGGAAGACTGGGTGCCGATGAACGCCCCGGCCGGCCTGGGACTGGCCATGCGCTATGGTGTGCTCGACGGCGGCAAGCGGCTGCGCCCGCTGTTGGTGCTGGCCAGTTGCCAGGCTGTGGCCGGCCATGCCGACGCAGCGCTGCGCGCAGCCGTCGCGGTGGAACTGATCCACGCCTATTCGCTGGTCCACGACGACATGCCCTGCATGGACAACGACGTGCTGCGACGCGGCAAGCCCACCGTGCACGTGCAGTTCGGCCAGGCCCAGGCGATGCTGGCCGGTGACGCGATGCAGGCGCTGGCCTTCGAAGTGCTGACCCCCGACGCGGGTGTCGAACCGGCCTTGCAGGCCCGGCTGACGGCCTTGCTGGCCCGCTCGGCCGGCCATGCGGGCATGGCGGGTGGGCAGGCCATCGACCTGGCCAGCATCGGCCACGCCCTCGATGAAACCGCCTTGCGGGACATGCACCGCCGCAAGACCGGTGCCTTGCTGCAGGCCAGCGTGCTGATGGGCGCAGCCTGCGGCGTTTGCAGTGACAGCGCCAGCGCTGCGCTGGGCGACTATGGCGCAGCCCTGGGCCTGGCTTTCCAGGTGGTGGACGACATCCTCGATGTCACCCAGGCTTCCGAAACGCTGGGCAAGACCGCCGGCAAGGACCAGCATCACAACAAGCCGACCTACGTCACCGTGCTGGGCCTGGACGCGGCGCGGCGCCATGCCGACGAACTGCGCGAACAGGCCCACGCGGCGCTGTCCCGCACCGGCCTGGGTGGCGCTGCCAGCCTGTTGTCGGTGCTGGCCGACAAAGTCGTCGAACGAGATAACTAAGAACGCCGCATGAAAAAACTGCTCGACAAGATCGACAGCCCCGCCGACCTGCGCCGCCTGAACCGGGCCGATCTGCCGGGCCTGGCCAGCGAACTGCGCGAGTTTGTGCTGCACACCGTCAGCCAGACCGGCAACGGCCACCTGGGCAGCAACCTGGGCACGGTGGAACTGACCATCGCGCTGCATTACGTGTTCAACACGCCCAACGACCGCATCGTCTGGGACGTGGGCCACCAGACCTACCCGCACAAGGTCATCACCGGCCGCCGCGACCGCATGCACACGCTGCGGCAACTGGGCGGCATCGGCGGCTTCCCCAAGCGCGACGAGAGCGAATACGACACCTTCGGAACGGCGCACAGCAGCACCAGCATCAGCGCCGCCCTGGGTATGGCGCTGGCCAGCAAGCTGAAGGGTGAAGACCGCAAGGCGGTGGCGGTCATCGGCGACGGCGCGATGACCGCCGGCATGGCCTTCGAGGCGCTGAACAACGGCGGTATCAGCCACGCCGGCATGCTGCCCAACCTGTTGGTGGTGCTGAACGACAACGACATGTCGATCAGCCCGCCGGTGGGTGCCCTGAACAAATACCTGGCCCGCTTGATGAGCGGCAATTTCTACGAGGCCGCGCGCCAGGGGGTGAAGGGCGTGCTGAAGAACGCGCCGCCACTGTTCGAACTGGCCCGGCGCTTCGAGGAACACGCCAAGGGCATGGTCGTGCCGGGCACCATCTTCGAGGAATTCGGCTTCAACTACGTCGGCCCGATCGACGGCCACGACCTCGACGCGCTGATCCCGACGCTGGAAAACCTGCGGGCCAGGAAAGGCCCACAGTTCCTGCACGTGGTCACCCGCAAAGGCAATGGCTACAAGCTGGCCGAGGCCGACCCGGTGAAGTACCACGCCGCGTCAACCAAGTTCAACGTCGACGAGGGTTTCCCGGCCGCCAAGCCCAGCAAGCCGGCCTTCATGCACGTCTTCGGGCAGTGGCTGTGCGACATGGCCGAAGCCGACGACAAGCTGGTGGCCATCACCCCGGCCATGCGCGAAGGCTCGGGCATGGTCGAATTCCACAAGCGTTTTCCGAAGCGCTATTTCGACGTCGGCATTGCCGAGCAGCACGCGGTCACCTTCGCCGGCGGCCTGGCTTGCGAAGGCTTGAAGCCCGTCGTCGCCATCTACAGCACGTTCCTGCAGCGCGGCTACGACCAGATGATCCACGACGTGGCGCTGCAGAACCTGCCGGTGGTGTTCGCGCTGGACCGCGCCGGCATCGTCGGTGCCGACGGCCCGACGCACGCCGGTGCCTACGACATCGCTTTCGTGCGCTGCATCCCGAACATGGCCATGCTGACGCCGAGCGACGAGAACGAATGCCGTCAGGCGCTGACCACGGCTTTCCGCCAGGGCGGCCCGGTGGCCGTGCGCTACCCGCGCGGCGTGGGCTCGGGCGTGGCCGTCGAGAAAGAATTGAACAGCTGGCCCTGGGGCAAAGGCGTGGTCCGTCAGCAAGGGCAACGCATCGCCATCCTGGCTTTCGGCACGCTGCTGCATGCATCGCTGAAGGCGGCGCAATCGCTGGGCGCGACAGTGGCCGACATGCGCTTCGCCAAGCCGCTGGACGCCGAACTGGTGCTGGAACTGGCCCGCGTCCACGACGGCCTGGTGACGGTGGAAGAAGGCTGCATTGCGGGCGGTGCCGGCAGTGCGGTGCTGGAATGCCTGGCCGCTGCAGGGCTGGCCGTGCCGGTGCTGCAACTGGGCCTGCCCGATGTGTTCACCGAGCACGGCGACCCGGCCAAGATTCTGGCCCTGTGCGGGCTGGACGCTGCGGGCATCGAGCAGGCCATCCTGCAGCGCTACGGCAGCCGGCCGGCCCTTGCGGCCGCGAACGCCTGAAGCGCGGCATGAGGCCCGCCCTGCAGCCGGACCACCGTTCAAGCCCTTCGAACGGCGTCGTGCAACCCGGGTGACCGCGCTGGCACCGATTCGGTGTCATCCTTGCCCCCTATTCGACGCCCAGATGAATTCTTTCACCCCCCCGAACAGCATGAACCTGACCGAGGCGCTGCACATCCCCGACACGCAAAGTGCGGCTGACGAACGCCACCTGGCCATCCAGCGCGTGGGCATCAAGGACATCCGCTACCCGCTGCAATTGACGGTGGCCGGCGCGGTGCAAACGACGGCCGCGATGTGGTCGCTGGACGTGGCGCTGCCGGCCGAGAAGAAGGGCACGCACATGTCGCGCTTCGTGGCCTGGCTGGATGCCCTGGCGCTGTCCGGCGAGCCCCTGGACGCCGCCACGCTGCGCCGCCTGCACGCCACCATGCTGGACAAGCTGGACGCGACCGAGGGCCGCATCGAGGCCGCCTTCAGCTTCTTCCTGCGCAAGCGCGCGCCCGTCTCGGGCGTGCAAAGCCTGCTGGACTACCAGGGCCGCTGGATCGCCGAAACCCGCGATGGCGTGTCCCGTGTGCACGCCGAAGTGGCCGTGCCCGTGAAGAGCCTGTGCCCGTGCTCGAAGGAAATTTCAGACTACGGCGCGCACAACCAGCGCTCGCTGGTGACCATCCGTGCCGAGGTGCTGGAGGGTGCGGCGGCAGCCGCCTTGCCACCTTTGGGCTGGCAGGAACTGGTGCGCTTTGCTGAAGCCCATGCGTCCAGCGAAATCTGGCCGATGCTGAAGCGGCCGGACGAGAAGTGGGTCACCGAGCGGGCCTACGAGAACCCGAAGTTCGTCGAAGACCTGGTTCGCGACGTGGCGCTGGCGCTGAACGCCGATGTGCGCATCGGCCGCTACCGGGTGGATGTCGAGAATTTCGAGTCCATCCACAACCACAGCGCCTACGCCCGCATCGAACGAAACTGAGCGCTTCCATTCGCCCCTGCAAAACGCCCCGTTCCAGGGGCGTTTCGCATGGGCGACCGTGATGTGGTTCACGAACGGCCGGGCAGGTAGGAATTTGCCTTACACGCCGGCTGGAAAAAGCCAGACCGCTGCGACGGAACTGGGCTGATGACGCCAGCCTTTTCAGATCCCTACAGTCTGTTTCATGGACACCGCCCAAGCCCGGGCACCGCAAGACAACCGCAAGACAACCGCTGGAGCCGCACCATGACATCCGACCAAATCCTCGCCGAGATCCGTGAAGCCAACCTGTCCTACCTGATGCTGGCGCAAAGCCTGGTTCGCCAAGACAAGGAACAAGCCCTCTTCCGCCTGGGTGTCAGCGAAGACACCGCCACGCTGATCGGCACGCTGACGCCCGCGCAGATGATGAAGATTGCCGGCGGCAACACGCTGCTGTGCCGCTTCCGCATGGACGACGACCTGGTGTGGAACCTGCTGACCAACCACGGCAAGGGTGCTGCCAATGACGGCATGAGCCGCCTTCACGCTTCCATCCTGATGGCCGGCCGCCATCAAGAAGCCGCGTAGACGGGCCCCCAAGCTTCCTAACGGTCGCTACCCCCCCGAGGGGGCTCTTGCCACGGTCCGGCAAAGCCGGTCCCGTGCAAGGCCCTCGGTCAAGACAAACAGGACGGAGAAATTGACATGGCACGAAGCAAAAGCATCGTTGGCGAAGCCAGGCAGATCGAACGCGCGATCACCCTCATCGGGCTGGGCGCACGGCTGCAAGTGCTGGAAAGCGAAACCGACCTGAGCTACGAGCGCCTGTTGCGCCTGTACAAGGAAGTCGCCGGCAAGAGCCCCAGCAAGGGCCAGCTGCCGTTTTCCACCGACTGGTTCATGACCTGGCAGCCCAACATCCACGCCAGCCTGTTCCTGAACGTCCACGAATACCTCAACAAGGCTGCGGCGCTCGACGAGATCGACACCGTCATCAAAGCCTACCAGCTGTACACCGAGCAGATGGCGTCACAGGGCCTGGAGCCGCTGCTCAGCGTGACGCGCGCCTGGCGCCTGGTGAAGTTCGTCGACAACGGCATGCTGACCATGACCGCCTGCAGCAAGTGTGGCGGCCACTTCGTGACCCACCCGCACGAAATCGCCCGCCACTACGTTTGTGGCCTGTGCAACCCGCCGGCGCGTGCCGGCAAAGGCAAGTTGGCCGGCTCCTTGGGTGCACAGGCGGCCAAGGCGGTGGCGCTGAACGCACAAAGGAGCGCCTCAACGAGTGCCGAAATGGGACATTGATTACGCCGATCGCCCACCACCCCCTTGGAAAACCGAACTTCCGGACCGATATCTTTCCCAGATGCAACGAGCTTTCGTTTTGTCTCCTCCTGGCACAGTCCGCTGTGCTTTACAGCGGGTCCTTCGGGACCCGCCTTTTTTTGTCCGGTCGATCCTCAGGAGATGGGCGGAACTTGCCCCTCAATTTGACCGTCACGGCCGCTCAGGCCGTCCAGCGGCCCGCCGATATCCAGGGTGAAACAGCGGGTCCAAAGTCGGTGTGGCCGACGCAAACGTGAAGCTCATTCCTTTTTCCGCCCAATACCTGCGCCTGGACGATCCGCTGCCTTTTGGCGTGCGTGATGAATCAGGCCGTTTGTTGCTGGCTGCCGGGCAGAACGTGCCGGGCGAAAGCCGGCTGGCCGAATTGCGCGAGCAGCAGTTGTTTGCCGAAGAGCACGAAGCCGCCGGCTGGACGCGCCGCTTGGGTGCCGCCGTGGACGCCGCCTTGCGCCAGGGCAGCTCACTGAAGGCCGTGGTCGCTGCGCGGCCGGAAGCGGTTGCGGCGCGCGGCAGTGCCGCCGGCCCCGTCCTGAGCTTCACCGAGCAATGGCACGAACTGATTGCGCAGCTGGAAGGCGCACTGCGCGACGTGCAGCCGGCGTCTGAATGGCGCGCGCGCCTGTTCGGCGTGCACGGCCGGGCGCGCCAGCTGTTCCAGCGCCGGCCCGACGCGTCGGTGTACTGCCTGGCCTACGAATCGATCCACACCACGCAGCGTTACAGCTGTCGCCACGCCCTGCTGGTGATGGGGGTGTGCGAGCAGGTCGCAGCCGTGTTGGGTTGGTCGCCGGCCTGGACCGACAGCCTGGGCCGCGCGGCCCTTCTGATGAACGTCAGCATGGTCAAGCTGCAAGACCAGCTGGCCGTCACGCAGTTGCCGCCGACTGCGCCCATGCGCGACGAGATCGCCCGCCACCCGCAGGCCAGCGTCAGCCTGCTGGGCAGCGCCGGCCTGGATGACGCGCTGTGTCTGCAGGCCATTGCGCGGCACCACGAAACCCTGCCGCACGATGTGCCCTTGGCCGCGCGCCCACCCGAGCACCAACTGGCCGAGCTGCTGTGCCGCGTGGACGTGCTGACGGCCAAGTTCAGCCGCCGCGCCTCCCGCGAGCCGATGTCCCCGGTGCAGGCGGTGCGTGAAGCCTGTCTGGCAGCCGGTGGCCGACCCGATGAGCTGGCCGGTGCCTTGTTGAAGGCACTGGGTCTGTACCCGCCGGGCTGTTTCGTCGAACTGGTGGGCGGCGAACTGGCCGTGGTGCTGGCGCGCGGTACCACCGCCAACCAGCCCCGGGTGGCCACGCTGGTGGGTGCCAATGGCCTGCCGCTGATCGAGCCGGCCTTGCGCGACACCGCAGACCGCCGCTACGCCATCAAGGGCGTGGTGGCCGCCGGTGCGGTCAAGGTGCGTCCCTCGCACGACAAGCTGCTGGCGCTGCGGTGAAGGCTGCGGCCATGCCTGCAATCCCGCCCGTTCTGTTGCGCTGGCCGCTGCCGGCGGTGCTGGCCTGGGCCGCCGCCTGGGCCGTCTGGCTGGCCGCCAGCGCGGTGCAGCTACCGGCCGCAGCGGCCTTTGTGCTGGCCCTGGCGGCCGGTGCTGCGCTGGCCTGGCCTTGCGCCACCACTTGGCGGCGCACGCTGGCGGCGGGCGGCTTTCCCCTGTCGGCCTGGGTGCTGGGCGCGGCTGCCGCGCTGCCGCCCTGGGCCTGGCTGCTGCTGCTGTTGCCGCTGCTGGCGGCCTACCCGGTGCGGGCCTGGCGCGACGCGCCTTTTTTCCCCACGCCACCGTCGGCGCTCAGCGGACTGGACGCCGTGGTCGGCTGCCCGCAGCGCGTGCTGGACGTCGGCTGCGGCCTGGGCCACGGCCTGCAGGCGCTGCGCCGGCTGTGGCCCGAGGCCCGCCTGCACGGCCTGGAATGGAGCGTCCCGCTGAGCTGGGCCGCGGCGTGGCGTTGCCGTGCTGCGCAGGTGCAGATTCAACGCGCCGACATGTGGGCGGCGTCGTGGGCCGGCTATGACCTCGTCTACGTCTTCCAGCGCCCGGAAAGCATGGCCCGCGTGTTCGACAAAGCGCGCCGTGAACTGTCACCCACGGCCTGGTTGGTGAGCCTGGAATTCGCGGTGCCAGGGCAGACGCCCTGGGCCTGCATGCAAAGGCCGCAGCGACGGCCCGTCTGGATCTACCGACCAGGCTGCGCTGTGCCGCCGCCGGCGGACTCAACCGTCGGGCCCGATTGCCGATAACCACAGCAATGACCGGTGGCGCGTGGCGCCAAGCGGAACCACAACGGATCAATCCTCATGTTCGTCCTCGTCGGCTGGGCTCTGGCCATGGTCTGCATCTTCGGCGTGTACATCTTCCACGGCGGCAACATCCAGGTGGTGCTGACGGCGCTGCCGTTCGAGATGATCACCATCTTCGGTGCCGCTGCCGGTGCCTTCTTGGCCAACAACCAGATGAAGGTCATCAAGGCCACCTTCAAAGGCCTGGGCTCGTGCTTCAAGGGCAGCAAGTTCAGCAAGACGCGCTACATGGAACTGCTGGCGCTGATGTTCGACATCCTGCAGAAGGCCCGCAAAGAGGGCCTGATGTCAATCGAGAAAGACGTTGAAGACCCGCACAGCTCGGCCATCTTCCAGAAGTACCCGACGGTGGGCAACGACCACCACGTCACCGAATTCATCACCGACTACCTGCGCATGATGGTCTCGGGCAACCTCAACGCACACGAGATCGAATCGCTGATGGACAGCGAGATCGACACCCACCACGCGGAAGAACACGCCGCCGTGGCGGCCATCGGACGGCTGGCCGGCGGCCTGCCGGCATTCGGCATCGTGGCGGCCGTGCTGGGCGTGGTCAACACCATGGGCTCGGTGGGCCAGGCGCCGGCCATCCTGGGCGGCATGATCGCCTCGGCGCTGGTCGGCACCTTCCTGGGCATCTTGCTGGCCTACGGTTTCGTTGAACCGCTGGGCGGCCTGCTGGAACAGAAGGTGGAAGACGCCGGCAAGGAACTGCAGTGCATCAAGACCACGCTGCTGGCCTCGATGCAGGGCTACGCGCCGCAGGTGGCCATCGAGTTCGGCCGCAAGGTGCTGTACTCGGGTGACCGCCCCAGCTTCACCGAGCTCGAAGCCCATGTGAAGGGCAAGAAATGACCCCGTCTCGAAGCGCCTGCGGCGCTCGCCCCCAGGGGGGCGCCCCCCGCGGCCCGGCAGAGCCGGTCCCGCGGCGGCCGCTTGAAGACGGCCGGGCTTCGCTGGCCGATGCTGCCGGGAGTGCGTGATGGCCGGAGATGCCAAGAAGCTCCAGCCGATCATCATCAAGAAGATCAAGAAGAGCGGCCATGGTCACCATGGCGGCGCCTGGAAGATCGCGTACGCCGACTTCGTGACCGCGATGATGGCGTTCTTCCTGCTGATGTGGCTGATCAACACGACGACCCCGGAACAGAAGCGCGGCATTGCTGACTACTTTGCGCCGGAAGCCGTGAGCCGCGCGAATTCGGGCAACGGTGCCCTGCTCGGCGGAACGTCGGCAAG
>JANMZP010000213.1:0-2800 GCA_031383435.1 Betaproteobacteria bacterium
CGAGTGGGCGTCAGAGTGGCGGCAGCACCTTGGCCGGATTCAGCAGGTTCTTCGGATCGAGCGCGCGCTTGATCTGCCACATCAGTTCCAGTTCGACTGGCGACTTGTAGGTCGTCAGGTCGTCGCGCTTGGCCACCCCGATGCCGTGTTCGGCCGAGATCGAGCCGCCGGCGGCGTGGGCCAACGCGTCCACGGCATGCGACACGGTGTCGTGCAGGTCGGCGATGAAGGCCTGGGCCTCGCGGTCGGCCGGCCGCAAGGGGTTGAAGTGGACGTTGCCGTCGCCCATGTGCCCGTAGACCACCATGCGCGCTTCGGGCTCGATGGCGATGACCGCCGCCGAGGCGTCTTCGATGAAGGCTGCAATGCGCGACAAGGGCACCGAGACGTCGCATTTGATGCTGCCGCCGGTGCGGGTCTGGGCGTCAGAGATCTCTTCGCGGATGCGCCAGAAGCGTTGTGCGTCGGCACCGCTGGCGGCCACCGCCGCGTCGAGCACGGTACCGGATGCCATCCCGGCTTCCAGCACCTGCAACAGGGTCTGGTCCAGGCTGTCGGCGCTGGTGCCCGAGGTCAGCTCGATCAGCACCATCCAGTCATGCGGCTGACCCAGCGGCGACGCCATGCCGCCCAGGTAGGCCAGCACCAGGTCGAGCGCCGGGCGCGATATCAACTCGAAAGCGCTGACCGACTGGCCGGCCGTTTTCTTGGCCTCGCCCAGCAGGGTGATGGCCGCGGCCGGGCTGGCCACCGCGACGAAGGCCACCGAGGTCGAACGGGGCACCGGCATCAGCTTCAGCACCGCTGCGGTGATGATGCCCAGCGTGCCTTCAGAGCCGACGAACAACTGCTTCAGGTCGTAGCCCGTGTTGTCCTTGCGCAGGCCGCGCAGGCCGGCGTAGACGCGACCGTCCGGCAGCACGGCTTCGACACCCAGCACCAGGTCGCGCATGTTGCCGTAGCGCAGCACGGCCGTGCCGCCGGCGTTTGTCGACAAGTTGCCGCCGATCTGGCAGGAGCCTTCAGAACCGATGCGCAGGGGGAACAGGCGGCCGGCCTGTTCGGCCGCGGCGCGCGCGGCGTGCAGCGTCACGCCGGCCTGCAGCGTCAGGGTGTCGTTGACGGCGTCCACCTGCAGCACCTGGTTCAGGCGCTTCAGGTTCAGGACCACGGCCTGGCCGCTGGCGTCGGGCACCGCGCCGCCCATCAGCGAGGTGTTGCCGCCTTGCGGCACCACCGGCACCCCGTGGGCATGGCACCAGGCCATCACGCGGCTGACCTGGTCGGTGTCGGCCGGCAGCACCACGGCGGCGGCCTTGCCGTGGTACAGGCGCCGGTAATCGGTGGTGTAGGAGCTGATGTCGATGGAGGTGTCGGTGTCGGCACACAGCACGTGGGTGGGGCCGACGATGGCGCTGAGCGCGGCGACGATGGAAGCGGTCTGGGTTTGCATGGTCGGCAGCGTAGCAGCAGGTGGTGGATGGGGCCGACAGCCTGCGCGAATTTCGCCGCCGCTGCGGCGGACGGCCCGCCCTGCGCCCGAACCCGCCACCGGGCAGACGGCCGCTGAACGCTTGGTCGGGTCGACGCCGCGATGCGCTGCTGCGCCTCGAAGCCTGCCTGGCGAGTTCGAGTCTGCGGCGCGCATCAGGTCGCTCATGCCGGTGCCCCGGCAGCAACGCTCGCGGCCGTCGCCGGCGCACCGGGCGATGCCACCCTCTTGATGCCGACGAGCTTGGTGCGCTTGAGCATCAGCGCGTTGATGGCCACCACCGTCGAGCAGCCCGGCATCGACGGCGCGGCGATCTCCGGCGACAGCGTGAAGGGGTAGAGCACACCCGCCGCCAGCGGGAATGCGATCACGTTGTAGCCCACCGCCCACCACAGGTTCTGGTGCATCTTGCGCAGCGTGGCGCGCGACAGTTCGATGGCACCGACCACGTCGCAGGGGTCGCTCTTCATCAGCACGACCTGGGCGCTTTCCATCGCCACGTCGGTGCCGGCGCCGATGGCAAAGCCCATGTCGGCCTGGGTCAGGGCCGGGGCATCGTTGATGCCGTCGCCAACCATGCCGACCATGCCGACCTTGTTGCCCGGGTCCTGCAACGCCTTGATCTTGGCCGCCTTCTGGCCGGGCAGCACTTCGGCCAGCACGATGTCGATGCCCAGTTCCTTGCCGATGCGCTCGGCCGTGGCCTGGTTGTCCCGGTCTGCGGCTTGAAGAAGCTGAACGCGAACATCAGGAACAGGGCCGAGTTGAGGACGACCAGCGTCCACAGGCCATAACTTGAGGCACCCGAGGCATCGTGGCCAGCAGCAACGGGAACGGCAAAGCGCCAAAGAAGTGGGCGCGGTGTTCGGTCAGCAGAAAGTACGCGGCGACGGCGCCAACGACGAGAAGTCCGATGGCAACTCTGGAGCGCCAGAACGGTGGCGCGCTGTGCCGGTCGGGCTGTCGAGCCGGTTGTGCAGGATGTGCAGGATGTGCAGTGTCGTGGCTCCTTGTGCTTGGCCGCCGATGCCAGTTGTACTGTGTGCATCTACCGGTCCAAGCCGGCTCGAATGCACAAGACTCCGGTTCGGCTCGTCTCTGCGCAACTCTTCGCAGGCGCGCAGCTGCAGTAGGCATTGGCGCAATAGCGTCATGACAAAGCGGCTTTACAGCGCTCTGACCAAATCGGGCACGGCCACAAACAGATCGGCCTCCAGCCCGTAGTCCGCGACGCTGAAGATCGGCGCTTCCGGGTCCTTGTTGATGGCCACGATGACTTTGGAGTCCTTCATGCCCGCAAGGTGCTGG
>JANMZP010000254.1:0-69112 GCA_031383435.1 Betaproteobacteria bacterium
CGACCTGTCGGCGGTCCCCGGCGAGGAGTAGTCGATTTCAGCCGGGCCAACCGGCTGCCCGGCCAGAGACGCCCGGCCGACCCGTCGAGTCGAAAAATTGATGTAAACGTAAATTGACACTTGTCGATGTCACGCTCAGAATCAGTAGCATGACTCGACCGGCGCTTTCCGTGGTGGCGGAACTGCTCAAACCCATCACATGGTTTCCGCCCATGTGGGCCTTCGGCTGCGGCGTGGTGGCCTCGGGGGTGCCGCTGTCCGGGCGCTGGGGCCTGGTGACCGTGGGGGTGCTGCTCAGCGGGCCGCTGGTCTGCGCCACCAGCCAGGCCGTCAACGACTGGTACGACCGCCATGTCGACGCCATCAACGAACCGCATCGCCCGATCCCTTCGGGCCGCATGCCGGGCCGTTGGGGCCTGTACATGGGCATCATCTGGACGATCCTGTCGCTGCTGGTCTCCACCCTGCTCGGGCCCTGGGGCTTTGGCGCGGCGGTGGTCGGCCTGCTGCTGGCCTGGGCCTACAGCGCGCCGCCTCTGCGCCTGAAGATGAACGGCTGGTGGGGCTGCGCGGCCTGCGGCATTTGCTACGAGGGGCTGGCCTGGGTCACCGGCGGGGTGGTGATGGCCGACGGCCAGTCGCCCGGCTGGCCTTCGCTGCTGCTGGCCGCGCTGTACAGCGCCGGGGCCCACGGCATCATGACGCTGAACGACTTCAAGGCCATCGAAGGCGACCGCCAGATGGGCATCGGCTCGTTGCCGGTGCGCCTGGGCGTGAAGGGTGCGGCGCGCGCCGCCTGCATCATCATGGTCGTGCCGCAGTGCGTCGTGGCCGGCCTGCTGCTGGCCTGGGGCCAACCGCTGCACGCGCTGGCCATCGTCGGCCTGCTGTTCGGGCAAGCTCTGATGCTGCGGCGCTTTCTGTCCGACCCGGTGCGCCACGCGCTCTGGTACAGCGGCTTCGGCGTGCCGCTGTTCGTGGCCGGCATGATGGTCAGCGCCTTTGCGCTGCGCGGCCTGGCCACGCTGACCGGCACGGCCGCAGCAGCGGTGGCCGGGGCATGACAGCCGCTCTGCCGCTGCCGCTGGCGGCATCACGGCCCGCACTGGGCTGGCTGGGCATCGCCCGGCTGGGGCTGGTGCAGGCCATGCTGGGTGCGGTGGTGGTGCTGACCACCTCCACGCTGAACAGCGTGATGGTGGTTGAACTGGCGCTGCCGGCGCTGCCGGCGCTGTTGCCGGGCTTGCTGGTGGCGCTGCACCACGCGGTGCAGCTCAGCCGCCCGCGCATGGGTTTCGGCTCTGACGTCGGCGGCCGCCGCACGCCGTGGATCTTGAGCGGCATGGTCACCCTGGCGCTGGGCGGCGCGGCCGCTGCCGTCGCCACCACCTGGATGGCGCACGACCGCCTGGCCGGCATCGCGCTGGCCGCGCTGGCCTTCATCGCCGTCGGCCTGTGGGGTGCCGCGCAGGCCATCGGCTTCGCGGCCGGCGGCCTGTTCGGCGCGGCGGCCAGTGATGCTGCGCGCTGGTTGATCGGCCCCACCGGCGGCCCCGGCAGCGCCTACGCCACCGTCTTCTTCGTCGAAGCCGGCCTGTTCATCGTGGCGGCCTTGCTGGCCGCCAAAGTGAGTGGCACCAACCCGCTGGTTGGTGCCAAGTTCCCCACAGCAACCCCCGCAGCCCGCGCCGATGTGCCCGGCCTGCAAGCCTGAGGCAACGTCATGAAAGCAGTCGACGCATCCCGCGGATACGACGTGGTCGTCATCGGTGGCGGCCCCGCTGGTGCCACCGCCGCCAACGACCTGGCAGCGCAAGGCCACAGCGTGTTGCTGCTGGACCGTGCCGGGCGCATCAAGCCCTGCGGCGGCGCGATTCCGCCGCGCGCCATCAAGGACTTCCAGATCCCCGACCACCTGCTGGTCGCCAAGGCGCGCTCGGCGCGCATGATTTCGCCGGCCGACCGCAAGGTCGACATCCCCATCGAGAACGGCTACGTGGGCATGGTTGACCGCGAGCAGTTCGACGAATGGCTGCGCGTGCGTGCCGCCACCAGTGGCGCGGTGCGGCGCACCGGCACCTTCGAGCGCATCGAACAAACCGACGACGGCGTGGCTGTGGTGCATTTTCGCGCCCGCACCGACGACGGCCCGCTGGACGCACGCCATGAAGGCATCTCCGCTTCGGTGCGCGCGCGCTGCGTGATCGGTGCCGACGGTGCGCGCTCGGCCGTGGCCCAGCAGTGCGTGCCCGGCGCCGAGAAAACCAACTACGTCTTCGCGTACCACGAGATTCTGCGCGCCCCGGCCGTGCGCCCTGCCGGCTATGACGACACGCGCTGCGATGTGTACTACCGCGGCGGACTGTCGCCCGACTTCTACGGCTGGGTCTTCCCGCACGGCGACACGCTGAGCGTGGGCACCGGCAGCGCCGACAAGGGCTTCTCGCTGCGCGGCGCCGCGGGCACCCTGCGCCAGGCGGCCGGCTTGCAAGACTTCGAAGTCATACGCCGCGAAGGCGCACCGTTGCCGATGAAGCCGCTGCCGCGCTGGGACAACGGCCGCAACGTGGTGCTGGCCGGCGACGCCGCCGGGGTGGTGGCACCGGCATCTGGTGAAGGCATTTACTACGCCCTGTACGGGGGCCGGCTGGCCGCCGAGGCCGCACACGCCTTCCTGGAAACCGGCGACGCCCGCGTGCTGGCCGGTGCGCGCAAGCAGTTCATGAAAGCCCACGGCAAGGTCTTCTGGGTGCTGGGCATCATGCAGCGCTTCTGGTACAGCAGCGACAAGCGGCGTGAAAGCTTCGTCAAGATCTGCATGGACAAAGACGTGCAGCAACTGACCTTCGAGTCCTACATGAACAAGGAACTGGCGCGCAAGAAGCCCATGGCGCATGTGCGCATCTTCTTCAAGGACATGGCCCACCTGCTGGGCCTGGCCAAGGCCTGAGGCGCGCCCCATTCGCGCGCCGTTCGCACCCCGTTCGCACCCCTCGGCCTGCAGGGCCGATACGGCGGCCCGCCACCGGGCCGCCGCCCTAGAATCAACGTCAGTCTCTGCCGACCCGGACGGGACTACCACTCCACGTGAGGAACTGACGATGAGTCGCCGCTTGCTGCAGCCGGCTGACCTGAATGCGCTGGCCAGCTGTGCGCCTGATCTGGCGCAGGTGTTCGTTTCGCTGTCCAGCGACATCGCACTCGTCATCGACGACCAGGGCGTGGTGCTCAGCGTGGCACAAGACCCCAGCAACCCGATGTCCGCTTTGGCCGATGGCTGGGTCGGTCAGCGCTGGGCTGACACCGTCACCGAAGACACGCGGCGCAAGATCGAAAAACTGCTCGGCGACGTCAGCCAGACCGGCCAAGCGCGCCGCCGCGAAGTCAACCACGCCGGGGAATCCGGCAGTGACATCCCGGTGGCCTACACCGCCCTGCGCCTGGGCAGCAACGGCCCGGTGCTGGCGGTGGGCCGCGATCTGCGCACCGTGTCGGCCATCCAGCAGCGCTTCCTGAACACGCAACAGGAAATCGAACGCGGCTACTGGCGCGCGCGGCAGACCGAAACCCGCCACCGGCTGCTGCTGCAGGTGGCCACCGACGCGGTGCTGACCCTGGACGCCCACACGCTGTGCATCCTGGACGGCAATGTGGCTGCCGTGCAGATGCTGCAGGACAGCGACCTGCCGCTGATCGGCCGGGTGGCCGAACAGCAGTTCGAGGCCCACGCCCGGCCGGCCGTGCGCGAATTGCTGCTGCAGGCGCGCAGCAGCGGGCTGCCGGTCGAGATCCAGGCCCGACTGGCCGGCACGCACCTCTCGGTGGGTTTGCTGGCCATGCCGCTGCGCACCGCCGGCGGCCAGCGCCTGCTGCTGCGCGCCCGCACCGCCGACCCCGTCACCGCCGACGCGCAACCGCTGGAAGCCGCGCTGGTGCGCCTGGTTGAAGGCACGCGCGACGGCATCGTGGTCACCGACATGCGCGGCCAGGTGCTGGGTGCCAACCGCAGCTTCGTGCGCATGGCCCAGGCGGCCGATGAAGACCAGGTGCGCGGGCGACCGCTGACCGACTGGCTGGGGCCGGCGCAAGCCGATGTGGCCGCGCTGCTGGGTGCCGTGCGCGACAGCGGCATGGCCCAGGACGTGCCGCTGACTTTGCGCGCCGCGCCGGGCGCTGAGCGGCAAGCCAACCAGCCGGTTGATGCACCCCGGGCACTGGCCGTGACCGGCATGCTGCTGATTGAAGGCGAGCAGGAATGCCTGGGCTTCATCGTGCGGCCGGCGACCGGGCCGCAGGCTGCCTCAACGGCTGCAGCCGGCGCACCGGCAAGCCGCCTGGCGCTGGGTCCGGCCATTGAGGCCCTGGCCAGCGAACTGGGCCAGGCACCGTTGAATGAACTGGTGCGGCGCGCCGAAAAGCTGGCCCGTCACCACCTGGTGCAACACGCGCTGGACCTGAGCCGCACCGACGCTGACGCCGCGCTGCTGCTCTGCGTCAGCGCGGCGCAGCTGGCGCAGCTGAAGAACGAACTGGCGCTGGAAGCGGCGGCGCGGCGCTAGTCGCTATTCGCTGGCTGTGGTGCTGGCCAACACCGCCAGATCGTCCGCAGTCAGCACCAGCCGCACCGCGGCCGCCAGCTCAGCCAGTTGGGCCAGCGTGGTGGCGCTGGCGATGGGTGCGGTGATGCCGGGCTGCAGCATCTGCCAGGCCAGCGCCACCTGGCCGGTGGTGACCAGCGGGCCATGGCGCGCGGCCACCGCGTCCAGACCGGCCAGCACCCGCAGGCCCCGCTCGGTCAGGTAGCGCGCCACCACGGCTGGGCCACGCGGGCTCTTGGCTGCGTCTTCAGGCTGGCGGTATTTGCCGGTCAGGAAACCCGCCGCCAGGCCGTAGAAATTCATCACCCCCACGCCCTGCGCCACACACAGCGGCTGCAAGGCGTCTTCGAACACGGCGCGGTCAACCGGGTTGAACAGCGGCTGCAGACTTTCATAGCGCGCCAGGCCGTTGTCGGCACTGGCTTGCAGCGCGGCGGCCAGGCGCGGCGCGGTGAAATTGGACGCCCCCACCGCACGCACCTTGCCGGCCCGGATCAAGGCGTCGAAGGCGGCCATGGTCTCGGCCAGCGGGGTGTCGGCGTCGTCGTCGTGCGACTGGTAGAGGTCGATGCGGTCGGTCTGCAAGCGCCGCAGGCTGTCTTCCACAGCCTGCCGGATGTAGGCCGGCTTCAGGCCCTTCTTGTCCGGCCCCATCGGCTTGCCGACCTTGGTGGCCAGCACCACGCGGTCGCGTTTGCCACTGGCCTTGAACCAGCGCCCGATGACGGTTTCCGACTCGCCACCGACATGCCCCGGGGCCCAGGCCGAATACACGTCGGCGGTGTCGACGAAGTTGAAGCCGGCGTCCAGCCAGGCGTCGAGCAAGGCAAACGACGTCGCCTCGTCCACCGTCCAGCCGAAGACATTGCCGCCGAAGCACAGCGGTGAAACCTGCAGGCCGCTGCGGCCCAGTTCGCGGGGGTTCAGGGTCGTGATTGTCACAGTTGTTCTTCCCGAAAGAGGTCAAGTTTGTCTTGCACCGCGCGGTCTGAATAGCTGAACAGCACGGCGTCGCCGCCCTGGCCGCCAACGCCGCCGCTGGCGCTGTGCGTCACCGTCGCCCAGCTCGGCACGACGAAGATGTCGTGCGGTCCCCAGTCGAAAACCTGCTCACCGGCGGCCGTCGAAATGCGGCTGCTGCCCTGCCCTTCGACCACCGTGAAAACGGTGCTGTCGGTGGCGCGGTAGGGCCGGGTCTGGAAGCCCTGCGGCAGCAGCTGCATGCAGGTGGCCAGGGTGGGCATGGCCCAGCTGCCGTTGACCGGGTTCACGTAGCGCATCTTGTGGCCGTGCCAGGCGTTGATCTCGCGAAAGCGCTTCAGCTGGTCAAGGGCTTCACGGGTCCGCAGGTAGGGGTAGTTGAAGATGGGTGAGGCGAGCGTGCCCCATTGCTGGTCGATGGGCAGCAGGTTGCTGCCGCTTTCGGCCATCGCCGCGCCGTCGGGGCGGTGTACGGGTTGCACGGCACCCGCGCCGTTGCCCAGGTAGGCCTCGCGGAAGCTGGCGTTGAAGAAGTTCACGATGTGCATGTCCAGCCCGTCCAGCCAGACCATGGGGTCTGTGCCTTCGTTGCCGTGGTCGTGCCAGGTCATCGACGGCGTGATGACGAAATCGCCCGGCAGCATCATCGTTTTCTCGCCCGCCACGGCGGTGTAGGCGTCACGGCCTTCGATGATGAAACGCAGGGCTGAAGCGGTGTGGCGGTGGGCCGGCGCGATCTCGCCGGGCAAGATGATCTGGAGGCCCGCGAACAGGCTTTGCGTGATGCGGCTTTGCCCCGGCAGGCCGGGGTTTTCAAACACCATCACGCGCCGCTCGGCCTCTTCGGTGCTGATCTGCGTGCACGACTCCATCACGAAAGGCCGCACATCGGCATAGCGCCACAAGGCCGGCAGGGCGCGCGGCTTGGGCACCTCGGGCACCAGGCCGCCCAGCACGCGCCACAGCGGCGCCAGGTGCTGCTGGCTGGCGCGGTCGTAAAAGCCGCTGCGCGCGGCTTCGGCGGCCGGGTTGACGCTATCGGCGTAGCCCGAGGTGTCGAAGGCCGAAACGGAAACGGTGGTGGCGTTGCTCATGCGGTGGTCCCGGTTGCAGGCACCACTCTAAGCCTTGCGCGGTGCCCGCTGTGGGCCGCTTGCCGCGCCGTGCTGGCGCTCTACACCGCCCGCTTGTCGGGCAGCAGCCGGTCGTATTCCTTCTTCACCACGGCATAGCACTCGCAACTGCGGGCTTCCAGACCCGGGCGGTCCAGCGCGGTGATGTGGCCCCGGGCGTAGCGAATCAGCCCGGCCTTCTGCAGCTTCAGCGCCGCTTCGGTGACGCCTTCGCGGCGCACGCCCAGCATGTTGGCGATGAGCTCTTGCGTCATCACCAGTTCATTGCCGTTCAGGCGGTCCAGGCTCAGCAGCAGCCAGCGGCACAGTTGCTGGTCCAGCGTGTGGTGGCGGTTGCACACCGCCGTTTGCGCCATCTGCGTGATCAAAGCCTGGGTGTAGCGCAGCAGCAGGTGCAGCACCGGGCTGGAATTGTTGAATTCCTCTTTCAGCGAGGCGGCGCGCAAGCGAAAGCCGTGGCCGGCGCTTTGCACCACCGCGCGGCTGGGGGTTGATTCACCACCCATGAAGAGCGACACGCCGACCAGGCCTTCACGGCCAACGACGGCGATCTCGGCCGAGGACCCGTCCTCCATCACGTAAAGCAGCGACACGATGGCCGTGGTGGGGAAGTAGATGTGGCTCAGCGCCACGCCCGACTCGTACAGCACACGGCCCAGCGGCAGTTCCACCGCTTCGAGTTGCGGTGCCCAGCGCTGCCATTCGGCATCGGGCAAGGCGGCCAACAGGTGGTTGGCCTTGGGGTCGGATGGGGAATTCAGGGAACGCTCCTGGGCATGCAAACAAAGACACGGCCCGGTTGGCGGACGCGCGAACTGCATGACGCCACAAGGCGCGCCACGCGATCACTCTACCTGCGATTTGGACAATGTTCCGTGCGCTGGCGTACACAGGCACCTGCCTGAACAGCTGCTGCGACGGGTGGGCTAACGCTGGTGGCTGGTTTGCGCCAGGCGCGCCATTTCCGACTTGACCACGCCGTAACACTCGCAGGCGCTGCCGCGCAAACCTTCAGGGTTGGTGACGGCTATGTGGCCGCGCCGGTAACGGATGTAGCCCTGTTCCTGCAAGCGGCAGGCAGCCTGGGTGATGCTTTCGCGGCGCACGCCGAGCAGGCTGCCCAGCAGTTCCTGGGTCATCACCAGTTCGCTGCCAGGCATGCGGTCGAGGGTGGCCATCAGCCAGCTGCTGAGCTGCTGTTCCACGCTGTGGTGGCGGTAGCAGGCGGCGGTCTGGGTGATCTGCGTCATCAGCGCCTGCGTGTAGCGCAACAGCACGGTTTGCAGCGAAGCGCTGCGGGCGAATTCCTGCGTCAGGCGGTGGCGGTCGAGCCGCCAGCCGTGGCCGCCGGTGTGCACCACGGCCGAGCTGCTGGTGGTGCCGCCGCCCATGAACAAGGGGATGCCGACCACGCCCTCGCGCCCCACACCGGTGGTTTGCGCCGAGGCACCGCTTTCGGTGACGTAGTGCAGTGACACCACCGCCGTGCCCGGAAAGTAGGCGTGGCGCAGTTGCACGCCGGGTTCGTACAGCATGTCGCCCAGGCGCATGGGCACGGCTTCCAGGGCGTCGGCCACGCGGTCGTAATCGGCGGCATTCAGGCTGGCCAGCAGCTTGTTCTGCCGCGGGCTGGCGACGCCGGTTGCGGGTTGGGCGGTGGCGACTGCGGTCATGGCCGCGCTCAGTGGCCGGCCGTCACGTCGACGCCCACACCGCGGTAGCCGATGAAGCGGCAAGCGGTGTCGAACAGGGGCTGGCCGCTGACACGGAACTGCTGGCGCGTGCCGTCGGGCAGGCGGCGGTGAAAGGCGTAATCCAGAAAGGGCTCGTGGGCCGCGATCTTGGCTTGCAGGCCGCGCCGCTCGTCCAGGTCCCAGCCCTGTGACACCGCCACGGCGTCCGAGATTTCGGCCGCCGTGGGCAGCGGGTCGTGGATGCCCAGCATCTGGAACACCGGGCCCGAGGTGCGCACGAAAGCGCCTTCACCGTCCTGCTCCCAGTACCAGTCGGAAGCCAGCTCGGTGAGGCTGCGGTAGCGCTCTTCGCTGGCCTGCAGTTCGGCCGTGCGTTGCAGCACCGTGGCTTCCAGCAGCGCGTTGTGGGCGGCCAGCTGGCGGTACAGCAAACGCACTTCCAGCATGTTGTGGATGCGCGTTTTCACCTCCAGCAAATCGAAAGGCTTGCTGATGAAGTCTTTCGCGCCGGCCTGCAGCGCGCGCAGCTTGTGGCCGGGTTGCGCGGTCAGCACGATCACCGGCAGGTAGTCCTGCGGCGCAAATTCCTTCAGGTCGGCCATCACCTCGAAGCCGTCGAGGGCCGGCATTTGCAGGTCCAGCAGAATCAGGTCGTGGTCGTTGCGGATGTGCAGCGTGGTCACTTCCGTCGGGTCCATGGTCGACCGCACGTTCGTGTAGCCGGCCTCGTCGAGCAAGCGCGTCAGCAGGTGCACATTGGCCGGCTGGTCGTCGACGATCAGGATCTTGGCGTTCAAAATGTCGTCGCGCATGGCCATAACGGATCCCTCAGAAGACTAGCTTGTGCACACCGGCAGCGGGCTGCGCTGGTGCGCCAGGGCGCTGTCCAGCGCCTGCATGAATTCATCCAGGCGGATGGGCTTGGTCAGGTAGCGGAAGAAACCCGCTGCCAGGCCCCTTTCAATGTCGCGCGGCATGGCGTTGGCGCTGAGTGCCAGCACCGGAATGTGCGCGGTGGTGGCGTCGCCTTGCAGCATGCGCAAAGCGGTCAGGCCACTGATGCCGGGCAGGTTGATATCCATCAGGATCAGGTCGGGCAGCGCGCTGCGCGCCAGTTCCACCCCAGCGCGGCCGTCTTTGGCGCTGATCAGGCGGATGTCGCTGCGGCGGGCCAGCAGGCGCGCCACCAGCAGCAGGTTGGCCGGGTTGTCTTCCACGCACAGCACGGTGGCTTGCGGCTGGCCGCCGTCCAGTTCGGCCGGCACGGTCAGGCCCGGCAGGGCCAGCGGCGGGCAGGCTTCGGTGACCGCACTGCCGGGCAGGTCCACCCAGAACTCACTGCCCACGCCCACCGTGCTGTTCGCGCCGATCTCGCCGCCCATCAACTCGGCCAGGCGCTTGCTGACGACCAGGCCGATGCCGGTGCCTTCTTCGATGCCGCTTTCCTGGCCCAGGCGGTTGAAGGGCTGGAACAGCAGGCCCAGCTTGTCGGCGGGCAGGCCCAGGCCGGTGTCGCGCACGGTGATGCGCACGCGGTGTTCGCCGTGCACGGCGCAGTCGACGGCCACCGAGCCACCGACACGGTTGTACTTGATGGCGTTCGACAGCAGGTTGATGAAGATCTGCTTGGCCCGCGTGCGGTCGGCCTTGACGAACAGCGGCAGCGGCGGCAGCGCGAAACTGACTGTGATGCCGGACTTGCGGGCCTGCGGTTCGATCATGGCCTGGCAGTCGGCAAGCACCTCGGCCAGGGCCATGGGTTCGGCCGATATCGACAACTTGCCCGACTCGATCAGCGCCAGGTCGAGGATCTCGTTGATCAGTTCCAGCAGGTACCAGCCGGCCTGCATGATCTGGTCGACGCTGTCTTTCTGGTTCGGCGTGGGCGGCGGCGAGCCGGTGTCCAGCAACTGCGCGAAACCCAGAATGGCGTTCAGCGGTGAACGCAATTCATGGCTCATGTTGGACAGGAAGTCCGACTTCGCCTGGTTGGCCTTTTCGGCCGCCGCAATGGCCGCCTGCAGGTCGCTGTTGGCACCTTGCAGGTGGACAGCCAGGCGCTCTTTTTCAGCCTCGACCTGCTGGCGCGCGGTGTTGTCGGTGCCGATCAGCAGGTAGCCGATGATCAATTCCTGCGCGTCGCGCAGCGCGGTCACCGACACCAGCACCGGCAGGCGCGTGCCGTCGCGGCGCACATAGGTCAGCTCGTAAACGTCTTCGATTCCGCGCGAGGCCTTGAAGACCAGCGCCTCGAAGCCCGGTGCAATGGGCGTGTCGAATTCCTCGCTGAGGTTCTGCGCGCGCTGGACGATTTCCTGCGGATCGGAAATCTCGGCCGGCGTGATGCGGTTCAGCACCTCGTCGGCGTCATAGCCCAGCATGCGTTGCGCGCCCACGTTGAAGAGCTGGATCACGCCCTTTTCGTCGGTGGCGATGCTGCTGAAATTGGCGCTGTTCAGGATCGCCGTTTGCAGCGCGCCAGTCTTCAGCAGCAAGCTGGCTTTGCTGGCCTTGCTGGCTTTGCTGGCTTCACTGTGTTCGCCGGGCTCTGACATGGGCTGGTGTGGCCGGGGGTAGCCGGAGAAGGACATCGGTGATTTTCGTGGGGTTTCGAGTCTGGGTCGAACGGCTGTGCGCAGGCTTGTCCAGCGGACCGCCATCGTCAAGCCCAGGGGCACGCCCGGTCTGTGCGGCTCCGTACAGACGTCCGTCCAGCCACCGCGACGCACAGCCCTGCAAGCAGCAGCCCTTTGAGCCGCATCCCCGATCAGCCGCCCACCCCGCTGCGCGGCGCAAAGCCTGGAAAGGCCGCTGCCAAAGCGCTGTAAGCCGCCTGCTGCGCTTCGCTGTCGGCCGCCGGCAGGGCCAGCTCCAGTTCCAGGAACAAGTGCCCGGCTTCGTGCTTGCCGGCACCCGGTATGCCCTTGCCCTTCAAGCGCAGCTTGCGGCCGGGATGCCAACCGGCGGGAAAGGTCACCTCGGCCTCACCACCGGGCGTGGCCACCTGGGCGGTGGCACCCAGCGCGGCTTCCCAGGGCGATAGCGGCACGCGCTGGTAGACATCGCGGCCTTCGGCGCGCCAGCGTGGGTCGGGCTTGAAGCTGACGGCCAGCAACAGGTCGCCAGCCGGCCCGCCGTTGTGGCCGGGGCTGCCGCTGCCGGCCAGGCGGATCTGCTGCCCGGCGCGGATGCCACGCGGGATGCGCACCTGCAGCGTGCGGGGGCTGCTGTGCGGCCGGCCCGCCTCGGCGTCAGCCGGCGCGCTGCTGAGCGTGAAGCTGCGCTCCGCACCCGCAAAGGCGTCGAGCAAGTCCAGTTCGATGGACGCGGTCTGGTCGCTGCCGCGTTCAGCCCGTGGCGGGCCGCGCCGGCCGGCGGCACGGCCGCGGCCGAATATCTGCTCGAAGAAGTCGCTGCGCGAGCCGTCTTCAGCGCCGCCTTCGCCGCCTGCGCCGTCGCTACCGAAACCGCCGAAACCGCCTTCATCGCCGGCGCGAAAATACTCGAAGCCGGCACCCGGGTTGCGCGGGCCGGCCGAGCGAAAGCGGTCACCCGGCTGTGGCGGCGGGCGATTCAGTTCTTCGTCGTAGGCGGCGCGGCTTTCGGGCTTCGACAGGGCTTCGTGCGCCGCGTTGACGGCCGCCATGCGCAGGTGCGCGTCGGCGGCCTTGCTGACGTCGGGGTGGTGCTTGCGCGCGAGTTTGCGGTAGGCCTTCTTGATCTCGTCGGCCGGGGCGCTGCGCGCCACGCCCAGCGTCTGGTAGTGATCTTGCGCAGCCATCGACATCAGTGCTTGTCTTTGCCCGGGTGTCCGCCGCAGCCACTGCGGTACAGGCGCTGGCAGGTGGGCGGCGGCGCAGGGGCCGGCACGTTGATGCCCATCTGCAAACCCGGCAGGCTGACATCGAAGCCGATATGCGCCTGCACTGGCAAGGCAGTGAGCAACAAGCCCGACAACAGGCTGACCAGCAACACCGCCCCGACCAGCGTCCCGGCGCGCCGGACTTCCCGCGCCGGGATGCGCTGCGGGTTCTTCACGGCAGCGCCAGTCAGCCAGGGGGTGTCCATGTGCGGATGCTTGGGCGGTGACGGCGCGCAGTCTGTGCGCCGGCGTACAGCACCAGCCCTGTTCGTGCAGCGTGCGGCGTCGCACAGACCCGCCTGCAGGGGCTGCTTACCGTTGTCTCAGGAGGCCACTCTGCCGTCAGCGACCGCCTGCGGGAATGTCCTCCACCGGATTTTCCGGACCACGCAAGAAAGAGGAGTTCACGATGAAACTGAAATTTGACACCGGTGCCACCCTGGCCGCCGTTACCCTGGCCATCACGCTGGCCGCCACGCTGGTGCTACCGGCCCACGCCCAGAAAGCAGCCCCCACGGTGACCACCACCAACACCGAAACCGGTTCGCCAACGCGGACACAAGTGAAGATGGACACCAAGGAGTTTCTGCGCACCCACAAGTGGAACGAACTCACCGACACTTGGTCGATGCGGTCGGGCGTGGAGCCGCCGGCCGGCGTGATGGCGCGCGCCGATGTGAAAGCCCAGCGCGATGTGTTCCTGAGCAACAACCGCTGGGACAACGTCAACAGCCAGTACGTGCCGATCAAGCCCGGCCCGCGGGTGATGAGTTCCTTGTCGCGAGCCCAGGTGAAGGCCGAAACCGCACAGTTCATGCGCACCCACGAATGGGACGACGAAGAATCGGCCTGGAAGGCCATGCCCCAGCCCATGCGCAAGGGCAAGGGCAAGATGTAATTCACCGGCCATTGAGAAGCCTGCCAGCGGTGAACGCCGGCATGCCAGAAACAGCCGCACGGAAAAGCCAGACTGCTCACGCGGCCTGGCTTTTTTTCAGCCCATCGCCTTGTCGATGGACTGCCGCATGGGGATGCCTGCCTGATGGCGCGCGGGTTCAGACCCAGTAGCCGGGCCGCTGCACGTTGTCGTGCAGTCGCATCTCGTATTCGCGGTGGATGGAACTGACATCTTCGAACACCGGGCTGGACTTGACCTGTTCACGCGTCATGCGCACATGCACTTTTTGCGTGGCCCAATCGATGCGATCGACCCAGTTCATGCCGATCAGCACCTTGGTGCCACCCGGCCACCATTTGCGGGTATCGACCACCAGGTAGCGGATGGCCCAGTTCTGGTCGTCGAAGATGTAGTCCTGCACCGTGCCGATGCTGTCGTCGCTGGCCTGGATGTCGTAGCCGCTGACGCTGGCGCTGCTGCGCAGGTGCACATCGGCGGGGCGGAAATCCCGTTCGTGCATGGCGCGGTTGGCTTCGATTTCGGCCGTGGTGGCCAGCGGCATCAGCGGGTAGGGCATCGCACCCATCGCCCACAGGCCGCCACCGTCCCAGTACTCGGGGTAGCCGTAGTACTGCAGGTACTCGCGTTCGTGCTGGCGCGACACCGGCTGGTGGGTGTCCACATCGGGGCTGTTGCGCACTTGCGCCTGCGTCAGGTTGACATGCACGTGCTTGTCACCACCCACCGGCTGCTTCACCGAATAGGGCGAGATCAAGACCTCGCGCCCGGTCATCCACGTACCGGCGTCAACGACGAGGTAGCGGACGGTCCAGGTGCGGTCGTCGAAGAAGGCTTCCTTGACATGGCCGATGTCGCCGTCGGTGGCAGTGACCTTGGCACCATTGAGGTGGCCGATGCTGTTCAACATGGATGTTCCTTGGATGGAAGTTCAGACAGGGGTCAGGCCGCTTCGCTGGCACGGCCGGCACCAACGTTGTTGCGCGTGGCTTCGAAGAGGAACCAGGTGCGGCGTTCGGTCTCGTCGATCCAGACTTCCAGCATCGAAGCGCTGGCGATGTCGCGGTGCTCGTCGCACAGGTCGTGCACGCTGCGCAATTGCGCGGTGAGGCCGCGGTTGTCGTCGCGCAACTCGGCCAGCATGTCGCTGGGTTCGACGTACTCGGCGTCGTTGTCCAGCACGCGCTGGGTGCGTGCGATGTGGCCGATGGAGCGCAGCGTGGGCCCGCCCAGCTTGCGGCAGCGTTCGGCCAGCGGGTCGGTCATCGCGAACAGTTCGCCGGCCTGCTCGTCCAGCATCAGGTGGTAATCGCGAAAGTGAGGGCCACTCATGTGCCAGTGGAAGTTCTTGCTCTTCAGATACAGCGCGAACACATCGGCCAGCACCGCGTTCAAACCCGCCGAAATGTCCTTGGTGGCCTGCGCCGTCAGGTCGGTGGGGGTGGCCAGCGGCGCACTGCGCCGGTGGGTCAGTTCGCGGCTGGAAGCCGTGGTTTTGGTGGATGTGGCGTCTGTCGTCATGGGGGAGTTCCTTCGTGACCCGGCGGGTCGGCTAGAGGCGATGCATGCTCATTCGGGCGGCGGTACGGCGTCCGTTCGCTGGCGAACGCAATGCGCTGCGCAGCCGCCCGTTGCGGCACCGGTTTGCGGCGCTGGTTTGCGGCGCTGGTTTGCGGGACGGCAGCAGGCCGTGCGCCGACGCGCAGACGCGCAGACGGCGCCGACCCTCGCACCCAGGCTGCAGTTCTCCGTGGCCTTCCCGGCCACAGTGGATGCGACAAAGGCACACCATGAAAGCCATCCACAAGACCCTTCAGCGGACCGTGATTGCCGGCGCTGCGGCGCTGCTGACCTGCAGCACCTGGGCGCAAATCACTTTCTATGAACACGACGGCTTTCGCGGCACCCACCACCAGGTGCAGATGGCCAGCGCGCCGGGCAACACCGTCAGCGTGAACCGCAACGGTGAATCGCGTCAATAAACGCTGCGCGGGGTCGCCCAGCGCACAGACCCGCGCGGCACCCGCCGCTACAAACGGCGCATCCGACATGTACATCGGCCATTCCGTAACCAGATTCCAACGAAAGACCACCATGATCTCCAAGAAGCACACCCTGAAACTGCTGGCACTGACCAGCATGGGCACCCTGTTCGCCACCGGCGCGCTGGCCCAGGACGCGCCCTACACCTATGGCGGCGTGTCGGTTGGCCAGTCGCACGGCAAGTCCAATGCCAGTGGCATGGCTGCCTACCAGATCAAGGGTGCGACGCCGCCCCTGACCATCAACAGCCTGAACCGCGACGACACCGACAACGCTTATCGCGTGTTCCTGGGTTACCAGTTCAATCGCAACGTGGGCCTGGAAGCCAGCTTCTTCAACCTGGGCCGCTTCAATTACCACGCCACCACCAACACCGGCGTGTTGGACGGCCAGACCAAGATTCAAGGCGGCGGCATTGACGTGGTGGGCGCACTGCCGTTGAGCGACAACTGGGCGCTGCTCGGCCGCGTCGGCGGGCAGTACGCCAAGACGCGCAATGTCTTCAGTGGCAGCGGCGCGGTCTTTGTGAACGACCGCTCGCCCAGCGCGCGCCAGTTCAACTACAAGGTCGGTGGCGGCGTGCAGTACACCGTCAGCCCGCACTTCCTGCTGCGCGGTGAAGCCGAGCAGTACCGCACCCGTGACGGCATCGGCGGCAACGACCGCGTGCAGGTCTTCTCGTTGAGCATGGTGTTCCCCTTCGGTGCCGGTGCCCAGCAACGCATGGCCATGAAGCCGACGTCCTACCAGCCGGTGGCCTATGTGGCACCGGCCGCGCCGATGACCGCGCCCATGCCGGTGGTTGAAGCCGCACCGATGGCCCCGGCAGTTGCCGTGGCCCCGATGGCCGCCGTGGTGCCAACGCCGGTGCCGCGTCGCGTCAGCTTCACGGCCGAGTCACTGTTCGGCTTCGACAAGTCCGATATCCGCCCCGAAGGCAAGGTGGCGCTGGACACCTTCGCCCGCGAAATGGCCGGCACGCGGTTCGACGTGATCGTGGTCGAAGGCCACGCCGACCGCATCGGCACCGAGGCCTACAACCAGACGCTGTCGGTGCAGCGCGCCGAAGCCGTCAAGGCTTATCTGGTGACCAACGCCGGCATGGACGCCAACAAGATCAACGCCAAGGGCGTGGGCGAGATGCAGGCGTCGCACGCCGGTGACTGCAAAGCCAGTCTGCCGACGGCCCAGTTGCGCACCTGCCTGCAGCCCGACCGCCGCGTTGACGTCGAAGTGACCGGCACCCGCTGAAAGCCGGCTGTCACAGCATCTTCGCAAGCTGCGCCGGTGCTGGCGACAAACACCACCGCGGCCTGCGGTGGTTCCCCTTCATCGCCGCGCCTTGAGCGCGGCGACTTCTTTGGTGAGACCGTCATGCCCTTGCTGACCCTGGAACACAGCCGCGCACTGCGGGCTGATCCAAGAAAAAAGCGGCACCCGTTTTATTCACGGGCACCGCCTTTGGATCAGGGTGGGCATTTTCAGCCCGATCCGGGCTTCCAGGCCGGAGCCCGGAAGCTTTGCATCACTTCATGCGCATGTCGTTGGCCACCGAGCTGACGCCTTTCACGGCGCGCGCCAGTTCAACGGCCTTGTCCATCGCCGGCTTGTTGCTGACGAAGCCGCTGAGCTGCACGCGGCCCTTGAAGGTTTCGACGTTGATCTCGGTGGACTTGAGCATCGGCTCGTTCAGGATGACGGCCTTGACCTTGGTGGTGATGATGGTGTCGTCGACATATTCGCCGGTGCCTTCGCTGGTGCGGCTGGCCGCGCAGGCGCTGAGTACGGCAACGCCGGCGACCATGCTGAGCAAAGCCAGGCGGCGGCTGAAGGTGGAGAGTTTGCTGTTCATGTTGTGTTCCTTGGGGAAGTTGAAGCCGGCCCCGGCGGGGCTGGCGTTGGCGAAAACGGACTGGCTGGGTCTCACTTCAGCATGGCGTCGCCGGCTTCGGTGGCGAACACCACCTCCACGCGACGGTTCATGCGGCGGCCGTCGGCACTGTCGTTGCTGCCCACCGGGCGGGCTTCACCGAAGCCTTCGCTGCGCAGGCTGGCCGAGGGCACGCCCTGACCCACCAGGGCGGCCATCACGGCTTGGGCACGGCGGTCCGACAGCTGCTGGTTCGACGTGTCGCTGCCCACGCTGTCGGTGTAGCCCTCGATGACGGCGGTGCGCTGCGGGTAGCGTTTGAAGAAGTCGGCCAGCTTGCCCATGGTGCGCACGCTGTCGCCTTGCAACGTGGCCTGGCCGGTGGCGAAGAGCACGTCGCCCAGGGTGACGACGATGCCGCGGTCGGTCTTGCGTGCGTTCATGTCGCGCAACTGCGACTGCAGGTCGCCGACCTGCTGGTCCCGGCGGGCCAGTTGGGCCTGCTGGATGGCGTTGCTCTGCTGCGAATTCGCCAGCTGCTGGGCAGCGCTGGCGGCGGCCTGCTGTGAATTGGCCAACTGCTGATTGGTGTTGGCGTTGGCCTGCTGCGAATTCGCCAATTGGCGTTGCGCGGTGTCGACTTCCTGCGTGCGAAGCGCCAGGCGCATGCGGTCGCGCTCGGCTGCGGCACCGGCGGTGACGGCCTCGGCGGCGCGGCTGGCGGCGCTGGATTCAGCAGCAGCCACACGCTGGCTGGCCAGGTAGGCCAGGTGGTCGACGGTGGCGATGCTTTCGCCATTCGCCTTGGCCTGTTCGGCCACGCGCAGCGCTTCGCTGGCGCGCTTCAGTTCTTCAGGCGCCAGTGTGGCGGTCTGGGTCTGGGCTCTTGCGGCGGTGTAGCGGCTTTGCGCCTGGTCCAGCGCCACATTGCGTTCGGGCACGCTGCTGCAGGCACCCAGGGTGCCGAGTGCGGCGACGGCACCCATCGCGACCAGCAGGCTGATGGCGTTGCGTTGGAAGCCGTTGGCGCGGCGCAGTGGGGTCTTCAGGGTCTTGTTCATGGTGGTTTCCAGTTTTTTCTGCAGGGCGTTCAGCGAACGGTCTTGCGGTTGATTTCTTCGCGCAGCACGCGGGCTGCGTTTTCGCTTTCGCGGGCGGCCAGGCCGGCCCGCTTCGCAGCAGCGGTCTGCTCGGCCACTTGCGCGTCAACGGTGGCCTCGTCGGCCATGCGGCGGGCCAGCACCGGGTCACCGGCCGTGACGGCACTGCGCGCACGGGCCAGCTTGCCCACCGCGGTGGCCAGCTCAGCCGGTGCCGCTTCTTGCGTGCTGGTGGTGCTGGCACGCTGCACGGCGGCTTCGGCCACGGCCAGTTGCTCGGTGGGCATCGGCGCCGTGGCGCAGCCGCCCAGGGCCAGCAAGACGGCGCTGGTGATGGCGAGGGTGACAAGCGGGCGCGTCGCCATGGTTCGGTAGGTTTGTTGTTGGTGGGTCATGGCGGGCTCCTGCTGCCGGGGTCGTTGAAGATCGGCAGGGTGCGGTGGCGTCTGCACTGCGCAGCCAGCCGCACCCTGAGTTGCACAGTTTGTCCAGCGCTGCCGGGCTTGTCTGTTAGCCAGCACACGGTGCGTGTGCACGGCAGCGCAGCCTGTGGTGGCGGCGCAAATAACGCCTGAATGCCGCTGACCGTGCTGGTGGCGTTCGCTGCCGCACAGACCCCGGGAATGGCAGGCGCGAGCATCGACCCATCAACCCCAGGAGCCCACCTTGCTGCACTACGCCATCGTCTTTCTTGTGATCGCGCTGATTGCGGCCTTGCTGGGCTTCGGTGGTCTGGCCGCCGGCGCGGCCGGCATCGCCAAGTTGCTGTTCGGCGTGTTCATCTTGCTGGCCCTGGTCAGTTTCGTCATCGGCTTGATGCGCCGTGGCTGACCCAGCCCGGACGCGCCGCGTTGGTCTGCCCCGAACCGTTTCCGTTCCCCGTTCCCAACCCACTGAAAGCAACACCACCATGAGCAACTCATACCTCAACACCGGCGACCAGCTCAGCGACGGTGCCACTTCGATGCTGGACGCCGCCACCCATGCCGCCGACCAGGCGCTGAACAGCTTGACCGTCGAGGCGCAGAACCTGGCGCAGCGCAGCAGCAAACTGCTGCACGAGGGCTCGGCCCAGGTGCGCAAGCAGGCCGAAGCCGCACGCGACGCGACGCGTGGCTACATCCAGGACGACCCGCTGAAGTCGGTGCTGATTGCCGCTGCTGCCGGTGGCGCGCTGGTGCTGCTGGGCAGCCTGTTGGTCCGCAGCCCGCGCGGTCCGCGATGAGCGCGCTGCGGCCTGCCGGCGCGACGTTGCGCCGCGACCCCACCGGTCTGCACCGCCACCGCGCCCACTGCGCGGCAGCGCGCAACCAGTTGCACGGCCTGCAAAGCGCCGTGGAAGCCGTCGACGCTTTCCTGTCGCCGCGCTTCTTCTCGCTGCTGGCGGTGCTGGGTGGCGGGGCCCTGCTGGGGTTCTGGTTGCTGGCTTGACTGCTGGCTTGATTGCAGGCTTGAACGCTGGCGTGAACCTGTTTTTGCAGCGCTGGCGGTTCTGATGCGTGCATTCGGATGGGGCGGCACAGCCGCCGAGGCAGAACTGCGGCAGGACCGGGCCCTGCAACAGTCGCTGCTGGCGGCCACCCGCGGCAGCCTGCAGCCGCCCATCCGCGACGAACTGCTGGGTGCCGCCGGCTTCAGCCTGATCGGCCACACGCTGGCGCTGCAGCACGGTGAACCGGTGCGCGGCGGCCGTGCCGCGCCCTTCTTTCCGCGCTTGCGCGAGAACATCGCGGTACTCCATGAGGCCCACCGCGCGATCGCGCAGCAAGAACGCAGTGGCCGCCACATCAGCCCGGCCGGCGTCTGGCTGCTCGACAACATCCACCTCGTGGTGGCGCAAACGCGCGAAGTGCACGACGGCCTGCCGCGGCGCTACTTCCGCGGCCTGCCGGTGTTGAGCGGTGGCGACTGGAACGGCCTGCCGCGCGTCTACGCCATCGCCTGGGCCTATGTGGCCCATGCCGACAGCGCCTTCGAACCGGCCCTGCTGGTCGACTTCCTGCGCGCCTACCAGGTCGAGCAGGCACTGACCCAGGGCGAACTGTGGGCACTGCCCACCACCTTGCGCGTGGTGCTGGTGGAAAACCTGCGCCGCCTGGCCGAACGGGTGGCCGCCGAAGAAGCCGCCCGCGAGGCCGCGCACACGCTGTGCGACGGCGAGGAAGCGCCCGGCGCGTTGTTCGCCCGGCTGCAGGCCCGCGGCGTGGTGCGCTCCTTCGCGCTGCAGTTGATGCAGCGGCTGCATGCGGATGCGGAAACCGAGAGTCACGACAGTAACGGCAACGGCAAGGGCAACGGCAGCCACCAGCGCGAAGCGATCCGCCGTGCGCTGGCCGACGCCCTGCCCGAACCGGCCGTCGCGCAGGCCGAACAACAGGCCGTGCAAGCCGCCGACAACCTGAGCGTGGGCAACGCCATCCGCTCCTTGCAGCTGCTGGGCAGCGCCGACTGGCGCGGCCTCATCGCGCAGGCCAGCAACCTGGTGCGCGCGCTGCTGGCCTGGCCGCCTTTCGCGGCCGAACGCGACGACACCCAAGACACCACACTGCACGCCATCGAACGCCTGGCGCAGCGCAGCCGGCGCAGCGAACAGGCGGTGGCCAGCACCCTGCTCGGCCTGGCACAAACGCCGCTGGCCGCCGACGCCACCGGCCCTAACCCGCCGCAGCACGCGCTGGGTTACTGGCTGCAGGGCGAAGGTGCGCGCACGATGCAAGCGGCGCTCGGCCTGCGCCCCGGGCTGGACCCGCGCTGGCGCGCCCGCGGTGCCCTGCCGCTGCTGCTGGGCACGCTGGGCCTGGGCACGCTGGCCCTGACGGCGGGCTGGATGGACAGCGCCATGGCCGCACACGCCGGGCCGTGGTGGTGGGCGCTGCTGGGCCTGCTGGCCCTGTGGCCGGCCAGCGAAGCGGTGATTGCAGCGCTGAACCGCCTGATCAGTGAATCGGTGCCGCCGCGCCGCCTGCCCCGGCTGGCCCTGGCCGACGGCATACCGGCCGAACATGGCGTGCTGGTGGTGCTGCCGGCCCTGCTGAGCAGCACGGCCACGGTGGCTGCGCTGGCCCTGCGGCTGGAAAGCCACCACCTGGCCAACCGCGAGGCCCACGCGCAGTTCGCGTTGCTGACCGACCACGCCGACGCCGACACCGCACACACCGCCGCCGACGCAGCGCTGCTGGCCGCTGCGGTGGCCGCGATCGACGCGCTGGAAGCCCGCCACGGCAACCGCCTGGCCGGCCCTGACGGTGCCGTTCGAGCAGGCCCGCACCGCCGCTTCCTGCTGCTGCACCGTGATCGCCTGTGGAGCGACAGCGAGCAGCGCTGGATCGGCTGGGAGCGCAAGCGCGGCAAGCTGGAACAACTGGTCGGCCTGCTGGCCAACGGGGTGGTGCAGCCCCCGCTGCGGCACCTGGCCTTTGTCGATCTGGGCGCGCGTTCGCAGCCGCTGGCGGGCACGCCCTACATCGTCACGCTGGACAGCGACACGGTGCTGCCGCCGGGTGCGTTGCGCGAACTGGTGGGCATCGCCGCACACCCGCTGAACCAGCCGCGCATCGACCGCGAAAACCGCCGCGTGGTGGGCGGCCACGGCATCCTGCAGCCGCGCATCGTGGCCGCCTGGCCCAGCGACGCGCAGGCCCAGTTGGTGGGGCCGGAGCAGGCCACCGTCTTCCACCGCCTGTTCGCCGGGGCCAGTGGCAGCGACCCCTACAACGCCGTCGCCTCCGAGGTCTACCAGGACCTGTTCGACGAAGGCAGTTTCACCGGCAAAGGCCTGCTGCACGTGGGCGCGCTGCAGGCCGTGCTGGGCGGCCGGCTGCCGGAAAATCAGGTGCTCAGCCACGACCTGCTGGAAGGCTGCATCGCGCGCTGCGGCAGTGTCAGCGACGTGGCCGTGATCGAGCCTGCGCCCCACCACGCCGACGTGGCCGCCGCGCGCACCCATCGCTGGACGCGCGGCGACTGGCAACTGCTGCCGCTGCTGGCCCAGGCACGGCATTACGGCCTGCGCCCCATCGCGCGCTGGAAGCTGCTCGACAACCTGCGCCGCTCACTCGTCGCACCGGCTGCGCTGCTGCTGTTGCTCGTCGGCCTGGCTGGCGGGCCGGTGTCGCCGTGGGCCGCGCTGCTGTTGGCGGCGGGGGCTTTCGGGGCCGGCCCGCTGGTCGGTGCCATCACCGGCCTGGCACCCAGCCGCGACGACCTGGCGCTGCGCCATTTCGCGCGCCAGGCGCTGGCCGAACTGGGGCGCACGCTGCTCGGCCTGCTGTGGCACATCGCGCTGTGGCTGCGCCAGGCGCTGCTGCTGGCCGACGCCGTGGTCCGCGCGCTGTGGCGCAGCCAGGTCAGCCGGCGCGGGCTGTTGCAATGGACCACTGCGGCAGCTTCTGAAGCCGCCGCGCAGCAAGGCCTGCTGGCGCTGCTGCGCGTGCATGGCGGTGTGGTCGCGGTGGCCGCGGGTCTGGGCCTGATGCTGCTCGCCGTCAACACACCGTTCCTGGGTCTGACGTTGATGTTGTGCGCCTTGTGGATGGCCACGCCGCTGTGGGTGGCGCTGGCCAGCCGGCCCGGCCGCGCCCCGCCGCCGCTGCCCGCCGCCGACGCCGACTACCTGCGCGGCGTGGCGCAGGACACCTGGGCCTGGTTCGCCCAGTACGTCAACGCCAGCAGCAACCACCTGCCGCCCGACAACGTGCAGACCGTGCCGCGCGAACTGATTGCCGAACGCACCTCACCCACCAACATCGGTCTGTACCTGCTGTCGCTGGCCTGCGCGCGCAGCTTTGGCTGGGTGACATCGGAACAGATGGCGTGCCGCCTGAAAGCCACGCTGGACACCCTGGACACCCTGCCCCGCGAACGCGGCCACTTCATGAACTGGATCGACACGCGCACGCTGCAAACGCTGGCCCCGGCCTATGTGTCGGCGGTGGACAGCGGCAACCTGTGCGGCCACCTGCTGGCGGTGGCCACGGCCTGCGATGAAGCGGCCGATGAAGTGGCAGACGAAGCCACCGGCCCAGCCGCTGGCCCAGCCGTTGCCAGGGCAGCGCACGCCGCACCACGCGACGCCTTCCTGGCGGCCCGCCTGCGTGACCTGGCGCAGCGCTGCCGGCACTTTGCCGAAGCCACCGAATTCGCCTTCCTGTACGACCCGCGCCGCCGCCTGCTGCACATCGGCTGGCGCGTGGCCGAACAGGCGCTGGACGCCGGCCACTACGACCTGCTGGCCAGCGAATCGCGGCTGGCCAGCCTGTGGGCCATCGCCAAGGGCGACCTGCCCGCCACCCACTGGGCGGCCCTGGGCCGGCCGTTCCAGGCCACGGTGCGCGAAGTCGGCCTGCGTTCGTGGTCGGGTTCGATGTTCGAGTACCTGATGCCGGCGCTGGTGCTGGACGAACCGCGCGGCAGCGTGCTGGCCTGTGCCAGCCACATGGCCGTCGAGGAGCAGCGCGATTACGCCATGGCCCACCACGTGCCCTGGGGCGTCAGCGAATCGGCCTACGCCGCCGCCGACCGCACCCTGGCCTATCAGTACGCACCGCAAGGCGTGCCGCGCCTGGCGCTGCGCCGCACGCCGCCCGACGAGCGCGTGGTGGCACCCTACGCCAGCGTGCTGGCCACGATGGTGCAACCGCAGGCGGCGGTGGCCAATCTGCACCGCCTGGAAGCGCTGCAGGCGCGCGGCGCCTTGGGCTTCATCGAAGCGCTGGACTACACCGCCAGCCGCCAGGCCGAGACCGGCCTGCAGGTCGCTTCGGCGGCCAACACGCTGCATGCACAGGCGGGTCCACACGGCCCGTCACCAGCGCATCCGGACGCCCCGCGATCAACCCCGGTCCGCACCGGCATGGCCCACCACCAGGGCATGGCGCTGGTGGCCTTGGCCGACGTGCTGCTGCACGGCCAGCCGCGCCGCTGGGCGATGGCCGACGCCCGCCTGGCGGCCGTGTCCTGCCTGTTGCAGGAACGCGTGCCGCGCGAGGTGGCGCGCCTGATGGAACCGGTGCCCAACCCGCCGCGCAACGAAGCCCCTGATGACGCGGCCCGCGCCCCGCGCGAGATACTGCCAGGTGCCCACGCGCTGCAGCGCACGCTGATGCTGGCCAACGGCCGCTACAGCGTCACGCTGCGCGCCAACGGTGCCGGGTGCAGCCGGCTGGGTGATGTGGACATCGGCCGCAGCCGCGACGACGCGCTGCGCGACGCCCACGGCAGCTTCGTCTACCTGCGCCGCGTGGGCTTGAACGGCCTGCCCTCGGCACCGGTTTCCCTGACCCAGCACCCGGCCGCCGACCCCGCCGCCCACTACACCGCCACCTTCCACAGCGACCGCGTGATGCTGGACGCCACCTGGGCCGACCTGCGCAGCCGCATCACGGTGTGGGTCAGCCCGGAAGACGACATCGAATTGCGCCGCGTCGAGCTGTGGAACAACACCGCCCGACCGATCACGCTGGATCTGTTGTCGGCCTTCGAGGCCTGCCTGTCGCCGGCCCGCGCCGACGAGATGCACCCGGCCTTCGCCAACCTGTTCATCAGCGCCGACTGGGACGCCGCCGACCACGCGCTGTACCTGGCCCGCAAGCCGCGCCGCGACAACGAAAGCGGCCTGCACGCGGTGCACTTCCTGGCTCACACCGACACCGCGCTGACGAACGTGCGGGCCAGCGCCGACCGCGCCCAGTGGCTGGGCCGCCTGCGCGCGCCCTGGCAGCCGCTGGCCCAATTCGAGGCCACCGAAACAACCACCGGCCCGGTGCCCACCGGGCTGGACCCGGTGGCCGCCATGGCCCTGCGCCTGACCCTGCCGCCGCACGGCACCGCGCAGGTCACGCTGGCCACGGCAGCCGCAGCCGAACGCGAGAAGCTGGCCGCGTTGGTCGACCGCTACCGCCTGGCCCTGAGCGTGGAACGATCGTCGCAGCTGAGCGCCACCATGGCCCATCTGCGCCAGCGTGAACAGCGCCTGGCTGCCGACGAACGGGTGGCGCTGCAGACCCTCACCACGCTGCTGGTGCTGCTGCATGCGCGGCCTTCGCTGCCTGAACGGGCGAAAGACGCAGCCGCTGACATCGTCACCGACCGCCGCTTGCTGTGGCGTTTCGGCCTGTCGGGCGACCGGCCGCTGGTCGTCGTCACCATCTCGGCCGCACACGGCCTTCGCCTGGTGCGCGCGCTGGTCCAGGGCCTGCTGCGCTGGGCCTGGGGCGGCGTGGCCTGCGACCTGGTGCTGATCAACAGCGAAGCGCGTTCCTACCTGCAGCCGCTGCAGCATGAACTGCTGGCCTTGCGCGCCCGCCACAGCAGCGACGCGGCGGCCGAGAACCCGGCCTGCGCCGGCGGCCTGCTGCTGCTGCAGGACAGCGACATCACGCCCGCCGAACGCAGCACCCTGGCCCTGCTGGCCCGGGTGCGCCTGAACGCCGACGGCCGCCCGCTGGCCCAGCATGTGGCCGACCTGGTGGCCTGGCATGACGCCGCGCAGGCCGTGCGCGACGAAGAAGCCGGCGTGGCGCTGGACGTCCGCCCGGCAGGCCTGGCCGGTGCCACAGACGGCGCGGCAGACGGCACGAAAGACGTCACGAAGGACGGCGCTGCAGACGGCGCAGCAGACGGCGCGGCAGACGGCCTGGCAGACGGCGACTTCGACCCCGCCACGGGTGCCTACCGCTTCACCGCCAGCGCCACGCAGCCCACGCCGCGGCCCTGGGTGAACGTGTTGGCCAACCCCGGCTTCGGGGCCATCGTTTCCGAAGCCGGTGCCGGCACCAGTTGGGCTGGCAACAGCCGCTTGTTCCAGCTGACGCCCTGGAGCAACGACCCGCTGGCCGACAACAGCAGCGAACGCTTCTGGGTGCAAGACCTGCGCAGCCGCGAGGTCTGGGCGCTGGGTGCCGGCCTGGGCTGCGCCGGCGGCCCGCACCGCATCGAACACGCGCCCGGGCACAGCACCATCAGCCACCGCCATGGCGACATCGAATGGCATTGCAGCTGGAGCGTGGACGCCGAGCAGGCCGTCAAGCGCGTGCAATTGCGCCTGCGCAACCACAGCCCGCGCAGCCGCGCGCTGCGCGTGGTGGGCCTGCTGGACTGGGTGCTGGGTGCCGTGCTCGTAGACCGCCTGGCAGTGCGCACGGCGATGGTCACGCAGCCGGCGCCGCCGCGCGCCGGGGCGCCGCCGGGTGCATCCGCTGACGCGGCCAACCCGGCCGCCGCCAGCGGGCTGCCCGGCCTGGATCGCAGCCGCCTGGTCGGCCCCGACCGCCGCCGCGAACCGCGCGACGACGGCAGTGGTCCGCCCTGCATCGACACCCTGCTGGCCACCCAGCTGGACGATCACGACGGCGGGGCTGGCCACACCGCCTTCGTCACGCTGCAGCGCACGGGCGCCGACTGCGCGCCGCTGCGCGACTGGACCTGCGACCGCCGCGAACTCTTCGACAGCCGGGGCCGCGCCGTGCTGCCCGACCTGTTCGGCCAGCACGCCGGCGGTGGCAGCGACCCGTGTGCCGCGCTGAGCCTGACCCTGCAGATCGGCGCGGGTGCCAGCGACGGTTGCACCTTCGCCATCGGCTTTGGTGCCACGCGGCAGGCCGCGCTGAACCTGGCCCGCGACTGTGCTGACGGCATTGCCCATGAAAATGCGAATGCCCGCGCGAATGCCCGCGCGGATGACCACGCGGCCGACCAACCCGCCGCCAGCTTCAACGCGCTGCTCGGTGCCGTCCACGTGCAAACGCCCGACCCGCTGTTCGACGCGCTGGTCAACCATTGGCTGCTGTACCAGACGACGGCCTGCCGCTTGTGGGGCCGTGCCGGCTTCTACCAGGCCGGCGGTGCCTATGGCTTTCGCGACCAGTTGCAAGACGCCATGGCGCTGGCCGTGACCGCGCCGCAGTTGCTGCGTGCGCAACTGCTGCGCGCCGCCGCGCGGCAGTTCGTCGAAGGCGACGTGCAGCACTGGTGGCACCCGCACAGCGGGGCCGGTGTGCGCACCCATTTCAGCGACGACCTGCTGTGGCTGCCCCACGTGGCGCTGCATTACGTGGACGCCACCGACGACGCGGCGGTGTGGGACGAAAGCGTGGCTTTCATCGAAGGCGAGGCGGTGCCCGACGGTGCCGAAGACCTGTACAGCGTGCCGCGCGCCGTGCCGGCGAACGAATTGCAATTCGCCAGCCTGTATGAACACTGCGCGCGCACGCTGGACCGCAGCCTGCAGGTCGGCCGCCACGGCCTGCCGCTGATGGGCAGCGGCGACTGGAACGACGGCATGAACCGCGTGGGCAGCGGCGGCCAGGGTGAATCGGTGTGGCTGGCCTGGTTCCTGTGCCGCACGGTCAGCGACTTCGCACCGGTGGCCGCGCAGCGCGGCGAACACGAACGCGCGGAGCGCTGGCAGGCCGCCGCGCAGGTCTGGCGCGCCGCCCTGCAAGGCCCGGCCTGGGACGGGGCCTGGTACCTGCGCGCCACCTTCGACGACGGTACGCCGCTGGGTTCCAGCCGCAACCCCGAATGCCGCATCGACCTGATCGCCCAGGCCTGGAGCGTGCTGTCGGGGGCCGCCCCGCTGGCCCGCCAGCGCAGCGCCATGGCCGCCGCCGGACGCCTGCTGGCCGACCCCGCACACGGCCTGCTGCGCCTGCTGGACCCGCCGCTGCAGCACGCGCAGCCGTCGGCCGGCTACATCCAGGCCTACCCGCCCGGCGTGCGTGAAAACGGCGGCCAGTACAACCACGGCGCGGTGTGGGCGGTGATGGCCTGGGCCCAACTGGGTCAGGCCGACGAGGCCTGGCGCGCCTGGGTGGCCATCAGCCCGGCGCACCGTGCAGCGCGCCTGCCGGCCGTGCCGCCAACCGGCGTGAAAGGTGCATCGGCCGCAGTCACTGAGCAGCCGTACGGGCTGGAACCCTATGCGGTGGCGGCCGACATCTACAGCCAGCCGCCCTACACCGGGCGCGGCGGCTGGAGCTGGTACACCGGCTCGGCCGGCGGCCTGCACCGCGCGGCCGTGGGCTCGATCTGCGGCCTGCAGGTGCAAGGCGACCGCGTGCGCCTGCAGCCCGCGCTGCCCAGCCACTGGCCTGCCGCGCAGATCACGCTCCGGCGCGGCGGCCGCACGCACCGCTTCAGCCTGTGCGCGGCCACCGCCCACGCCGCCATCGAAGCCGCCCTGGCGCAGGGTGCGCACACGCTGCGCGCGGGGGACTGGTTGACGCTGGCCCAGGCCGGCGACCACAGCCACCACCTGGTCGTCGGCCAGCCGCCGCACAGCCCATGAAAAAAGCCCTGACCGGCATGCCGGTCAGGGCTTTTGCAGCAGGCGGCGCTGCCGCCGGGTCGGGTCCGGTGCGGCTAGATGCGGCCCATCAGCAGCAGCACCACCACGACGATCAACACCAGGCCGAGGCCGCCGAACGGCGCGTAGCCCCAGTTGGCGCTGTGCGGCCAGCTCGGGAAAGCGCCCAGCAGCATCAGGAGCAGCAGGACGATGAGGATGGTGCCCAGGCTCATCGCGTGGCTCCCGATGCGGTCGGTGCCGGCAGCACGATCACGGTGCTGCCTTCCCTGCCGGGTTCGCCGGGCTTGCCCGTGGCACCGGTCGATCCGGTTGAGCCGGTTGAGCCGGTCGAACCCATTGACCCGGTGGCCCCGGTGGCACCCGTGGCACCGGAAGCACCTGGCGCGCCGGGCAGCACGATGACCGAGGGCTGCGGCGGTGCCACTTCCGACTTCTGACACGCCGACAAGGCGGCAAGGGACAAGACTGCGGTGCCCAGCAGGGCCAGGCGAGGAAGGATCTTCATGAGGGTCTTTCAGGTTGTGGTGAGTGCAACCCGCACCGTAAACCCGCGCCAACGCCCAGTCGGTGCGCTGGCGAACCCGCGCTGCGCAATCACGCAGCGCAATCGCGCAGCGCACTCAGGCCATGCACTCAGACGGCAGGTTGGCGCTGACTTTCAGCCAGTTGCATCAGCGCCCACAGCGTCTGGTTCAGCGGCACCGGCACGCCCAGGGCGGCACCGCGTTGCGCGATGTGGCCGTTCAACTGCGCCATCTCGGTTGGCCGGCCGCGCGCCAGATCTTGCGCGGTGGACGAGTGCTGCAGCGGCATGGCCAGCGCCACGCGTTCAACGGCGGCCAGCGCGGCGGCCAGTTGCACCGGCACCCCTTCGGCCTGCGCCACGGCGACCGCTTCGCGCACCACACCGGCCTGCAGTTCGCGGATGCCGGGCAGCGCGGCCAGCGCGCCATAAGCCGCCGGTGCCAGCGCCGAAATGGCGTTGTAGGCGCAGTTCACGATGAGCTTGTCCCACAAGGCCAGCAGCGGCTGCTTGCTCATTCGCACCTCGAAACCGGCCTGCGTGAACAGTGCAGCCCAGGGCGAGTTCGCGTCCATCACCAGGGCCCGCCCGCCGCTGTGCAGCGCCACCCCCGGCTCGGGCAGGGCCGCGGCGATGTAGGCCACCGCAACGCCCACAGTCCGGCCCAGCACGCGGGCCAGCGTGGCCGCGTTGTCCACGCCGTTCTGCAGGCTCAGCACGGCCGCGTCGGCGCGCAGCAACGGTGCCATTTGCTGCGCCACGGCCGCCGTGTCGGCCGACTTCACGCAGACCAGCACCAGCGTGGCGTCGCGCACCGCCGCCAGCTCGGTGCTGGCGTCCAGCGTGACGCGGTCGACGCGGCCCATGCTGTGCAGTTGCAGGCCCGTGCGCAGCGTGGCTTCGACGTGGGCCGGACGGCCGATCAGCACCACCCGGTGGCCGGCCTGCGCCAACAGCGCGCCGACGAAACTGCCCAGCGCGCCGGCACCGACGACGGCGATGCGCGCGCTGGCGATGGCCACCGACGGCACGCTGTGCGCGTTCGTCGCGTTCGTCGCGTTCGTCGCGTTCGTCGGGTTCGTCGGGTTCGTCGGGCTCGGCGGGTTCGTCGGGTTCATCGGGTTGGCGGACGGCTTCATGGCGCGTCGTCGTGCCAGTTCAACCACTGCAAGCCAGCACACGGCCGAATTTACGCACGTTGCGCGTCACCAGCGTGGCCTGATGGCGCAAGGCTGTGGCGGCAATCAGCGTGTCATGCGGGCCGAGGGGCGTGCCCGCTGCTTCCAGACTGGCGCACCTGGGGGAAACTTCGTTGCGCGGTTATACGCTGATGGCCGGCGGGCCAGGCTGACGGGTTCGTCGCCCACGGCTGTTCCCCTACCCGTCAGGTGCGCCACTTTTGGCTGGCACGCCCCCGCCCCTTCCGCCGCGTTGCTGTTGCCCGCGCGCAGCCGTACCAGCGTGGTTTCCTGGTTGCCGAAGTCAGCCCGGAAGGCAAATGGAAATTCCGGCCCGCCCGCGCATCTGCGCGTCAAGGTGACCCGGCGCATGGGCGGTCAACGCGCGCCACGCCCTTCATGCTTGGCGATCTCGCTGCCCACCGCGCGCTGCAGTTTGCGCACCGCGCCTTCGATGGCCTGGTGGGCACTGCCGGCCTGGTCTTTGACCACCACCGGGTCCAGCCCCACCAGGTGGGCGTCGAGCGTGCAGTGGATGTTGTCGTCGCTCGACCGGGCCTGCACATGGACATCGGACAGATGGGCCTCGACCCGGGTGACGCGTTCGCCGTAGCGTTCCATCGCGGCTTTCAAGACGACGGTGAAGTGGTCCAGCATGCGCTGGCCGCCGTCGGTGTGCGGGTCTGCATGAAGCGAGATTTGCATGGGTTCCTCTCCAGTCAAGCCGGTGGGGCGGTGCCGGGCTCGGGGTGGCCCGGAACACCTGCGGACAGGCTAGTGCCGGCGGCGGAAGGCGGTCTGTTCGCAGGCGCACGGCTGCGCTGGGCCAATTCAGCCAGCAACACCTGCAAGGCGCGGCGGTCCAGGGCCTGCAGGGCGGCTGCGCGCTGGCGGTCGTCGGTGGGCAGGAAAGACGCCGCGCCGAAGTCGCTGAGCAGGGCCAGGCCCTGCTCATTCACCAGCAGGTTGTGGGCGTACAGGTCGCCGTGGCCGATGCCGCGCGCGTGCAGATGGCCCAGCGCGTCGGTGGCGGCGCGGCCGATGGCGGCGGCCTGTGCGGCGGCCTGTGCGGCGGGCCACCGCCAGCCGGCGGGGTAGACATCGCGGCTGCAACTGGCCATGCTGGGCGGGCCGGCCAGCGGCGCCCAGTTTTCGCTGGACGCCAGGCGCGGCAGCACCAGGCCCTGCCTGCCCTGCGGGTGGCCGGTCAACACGCCCACCACACCCACCAGATGCGGGTGGCTGCCGGCGGCCAGTGTGGCGGCCATCTCGCACTGCGGCAGACCGTCGCTGGTGACGGCACCCTTGAACAGTTTCAGCGCCACGTCTTGCGCCGGCCCGGCCATGGGTCCAGCGGGTTGCCAGCGGGCGGCGTGGATGTGGCCCGAAGCGCCTTCGCCCAGCAGCCCTTGCAGCTGCAATTCAGCCCACGGCACCTGCGCGGCCGCTGCCAGGCCGTGCGCAGCGGCGGCGTGCTCGTGGGCGGCGCTGTAGGGGTTGCCGGCGTGGGCCAGCCAGGCCAGCTGCGGCAGCGCCAGCAGGTCATCGGGCAGCGCGTCGGCTGCCTGCTCGAAGGCGTTGGCCGACAGGCGCAGCAGTTCCAGCCGCTGCAGCCGCCCCATGCCCGCCGGCAGGCGGCGCAGGCGGTTGCCGGTCAGCATCAGCTTTTGCAGGCGCGTGCAAGCGGTCAGCGTGGGCGGCAATTCGCCGATGCGGTTGTCGGTCAGGATCAGCCAGCGCAGCGTGGGGGCCAAAGCGGCGGCGGGCACCTCGGCAATCTGGTTGGCCTTGAAACCCAGCGTGTCGAGCAACGGCAAACGGCCCAGCACCGCCGGCAGCACGGTGTAGCGGTTGTTCGATGCGAACAGCGTGTGCAGACGGGTCAGCCGGGCCAGGCCGTCGGGCAGCGTCGTCAACGCGTTGCCCGACATGTCCAGCACCTGCAGCGTGTCGGCCAACTGCAGCACTTCAGCGGGCAGCTCGCTCAGGCCGCAACCGCGCAGGTCGAGCTGGGTGCTGCCCTGCAGAGCCCCTGCGCGCAGGCGGGCCAAGGTGACGGCCGGAACAGGCGAGGCGGGCAATGCGGACGATACGGCGGGTTCGATTGGGGTGGACATGCGGTGCGGGGTTACGGCAAGGGTGCATTCTCTGTTGACGCCCGCCAGCCGCGTCTACGATGCGGCCCATGCCCGCCGAACACCGTCGCCCCGCCAGACTGAGCCTGAACGGGCGCTGGAACGGGCGCTGGAAGGGGCGCTTGAAGGACCGCTTGAAGGGGCACCTGAGCCGGTGTTCAAACTGGCACCTGCTGTGGCTGCTGAGCGGCGTCGCCGCGGTCAGCACCGCCCAGGCCGACGCGCGCACCGCCTTCGCGACACGCGATGCGGAAATCGCCAGCTGCCTGCCCGGTGAACTGCGCACCTGGCCCGACGGCCGCGACCGCCCGGCGGGTGTGCAGGCAATCCGCCTGGTCTACCGCCACGCCGGGGCACCGCCGCAGTTTGACGAGGCCAGCGTGCTGGGTGCGGTGCAGCGCGCCGCACACGCCTGGGCCCCTTGCGGCATACCGGCCGAGGTGCTGGGTGAAGCCGCCGCCAGCCTGCCCGGCGCGCCGCCGGTGGTGGTGCAGTGGAACGAGGCCGAAACGCGCGGCAACTTCGCGCTGGCCAACCTCAGCGCGCGCACCTTGTCGCTCAGTGCCGCCATGTTCAAGCTGCTGGCCCAGCGCAAGCCGCGCCACCCGGCGGCGCAAACGCTGCAAATGGCGGTCAGCCACGAGATGGGCCATTTCTTCGGCCTGATGGCCCATTCACGTCGCTGCATCGACGTGATGAGCTATTACGACAACGGCCAAGGCCAAACCTGCAGCACGCGCAACGGCACCTCGCACAAGGCGGTGCTCGAGTACCGCGCGCTGTTGCCGACGGCTTGCGACATCGCGCGCTGCAAAGCGGTCAACGGCTTGCCGCGTTGACGCGAAACAGCAGCCCATTTGCATTCATCACACCAAAGACCACCAGACGCCAACGGGAGCCCCCTTGATCGAACAGCACATCGACATCCCCACCGCCGACGGCGCGATGAACAGCTTCGTCGTCCACCCCGAGGAAGACGGCCCGCACCCGGTGGTGCTGTTCTACATGGACGCCCCGGGCAAGCGCGAAGAACTGCACGACATGGCACGCCGCCTGGCCGCCGTGGGCTATTTCGTGGTGCTGCCCAATCTGTACTACCGCAGCAGCCGCGACTTCTGGTTGAAGGAACGCAACGAAGCCACGCTGGCCCAGATGTTCGGCCTGATGGGCACGCTGAACGCCGCCACCACGCGCTGCGACACCGAGGCTTTGCTGCAATTCGTTGGCGCGCAGGCCGGCGCTGACTTCAGCCGCATCGGTGCCGTGGGCTACTGCATGAGCGGGCCTTTCGTGATGTGGGCGGCCGCGGCCTACCCCGACCGGCTGCGCTGCATCGCGTCGATCCACGGCGCGGGCATGGCCACCGCCGCGCCCGATTCACCGCACCGGGTGGTGCCGCAGATTCGCTGCGAAAGCTACTTCGCCTGCGCCGAAATCGACAAGTGGGCACCGCCCGCCGACATCGAACAGCTGCAGGCCGCGCTGCTGGCCGCTGGCACGCCGCACCGCGTCGAGTGGTACCCGAAAGTCGAACACGGCTTCGTCTTCCCGCAGCGCGGTGGCATCTACAACCGACCGGCTGCCGAGCGGCATTGGGAGCGGCTGTTCAGCCTGTTCGCGCGCAACCTGCAAAGTTGAAGCCGGGCCCGGCCAGGCCGCGCAGCGGCGGGCAGCCTCGATCAGGCCGCGCAGTGACTGGCCGCCTTGATCAGGCCGCGCCGCCTTCCACCGGGTAAGACTCGGCGCGCCAGCGCAGCAGCCCGCCGGCCAGGTTGGCCACCTCGGTCAGCCCGGCCCTGCGCAGCAGCACCGTGGCCTGCGCCGAGCGCGCGCCCGAACGGCACACGGTGACCACCGGCCGGCCGGCGTCGATGCTGCTGCCGATGTCCTGGATGTGCGCGGCCAGCTGCGACAGCGGCAGCAAACGTGAACCGGCGATGTGGCCCAGGGCGTCGTTGAATTCTTCGGGCTCGCGCACGTCGATGATCTGGATCGCGCCGGCAGCGCTGCCGGCGCTGCGCTCGCTCAGCGTCGCCGGCTGGATTTCCCACACGCCGCCGAAGCTGCAGCTCAGCGGCGCCCAGGTCGGCTCGGCCGGAAAGTCCGCCGCGTTTTCAGGCTGGCCGCAGCGCAAGTTGGCCGGCACCGCGATGTCCATCAACTTGGGGTGCGGCAGGCCCAGGTGGTTCATGTAGCCGGCGAAATCGGCCACGCTGACCTCGCCACCCAGGCGCGGGTTGTAGCGGCGCTCCTCGCCCACGCTGGTCACCGTCAGGCCGCGGTAGTCGTGCCCCGGGTACAGCAGGCAGTCGTCGGGCAGCGACAGGATCTCTTCGTGCACCGAGCGGTACAGCTGCGCCGGGCTGCCGTGCTGGAAATCGGTGCGACCGCAGCCGCGGATCAGCAAGCAGTCGCCGGTGAAGGCCAGACGCTGGTCGTCCAGCACGAAGGTCAGGCAGCCGCTGGTGTGGCCGGGCGTGGCGCGCACGGCCAGGTGGCGGCTGCCGAAAGTGACGCGGTCGCCGTGCTTCAGCCAGCGGTCGGCACCGGCGGCACCCGCAATGCCGGCGCCTTCCGACAAGCCGATCTGGCTGCCGCAGCGCTGCTTCAGCAACCAGGCGGCGGTGACGTGGTCGGCGTGGACGTGGGTGTCCAGCGTGGCCGTCAACTGCAGGCCCAGTTCGCGCAACAGCGCGCGGTCGCGCTGCTCGTTGTCGAAGACCGGGTCGATCAGCACGGCCTGGCCGGATGCGCGGTCGCCCAGCAGGTAGGTGTAGGTGGACGAGGCGGGGTCGAAGAACTGGCGGAAGATCAGCATGGCGGGGCTTTCGGCGGGGCGTGCTGTGGGGCGTGCTGTGGGACGTTCACTGGGCCTGGCGGCTCAGGGTTTCGTCAGGAAGCGGTCGTGGGCCCACATGCCGGCCAGCATGGCGGCCACGAACAGGCCGGCTGAACCCGCACCCGTGCCGAAGGTACCCAGCGCCACCACCGCCGGGCCGGGGCAGAAGCCGGCCATGCCCCAGCCCGTGCCGAAGAGCATGCCGCCCAGCACCAGGCTGGCGTCGATGCGGCGGCTGCGCGGTATGTCCATCGGCGCACCGCTCCACGAACGCGTGCGTCGCGCCGCATAGGCGAAGGCGAACACGCCCAGTGCGATGGCACCGCCCATCACCAGCGCCAGGCTGGGGTCCCAGGCACCGGCCAGGTCAAGAAAGGCCTTCACCTTCAAAGGCTGGGTCATGCCGGCCAAGATCAAACCCAGGCCGAAAATCAGGCCGCTGAGCAAACCGAAAAGCGGGTTCATGCGACCCCGCCCAGCACGTGACGCAGCACGAAAACGGTGACCACTCCCGCTCCCATGAAGGCCAGCACGTTGACCAGCGAACGCAGCGACAGGCGGCTCAGCCCGCACACGCCGTGGCCACTGGTGCAGCCATTGCCCATGCGCACGCCCACGCCCACCAGCAGGCCGGCCCCCACCAGGGCCAACGGCCCCACGTCCACCACCACCGCGGGCAAGGGCAGCGGCACCACCAGCCGCCAGACCACCGGCGCGGCCAGCAGGCCGGCCAGGAACAGCAGCCGGTTGGCTTCGGGCCGCAAGCTACGCCCGGCCAGCAGGGCGCGCAAGGGGCTGGCCACGATGCCGGCAATGCCGGCGATGCGCCCGCAGCCCAGCAGGTACAGCGCGCTGGCCAGGCCGATCAGCAAGCCGCCGGCCAAGGCGTGCCCCGGTGTGAAAGAAGCCCAATCGATGCTCATGCCTGTCCTTGTTGTGTGCTGCCGCGACGGCCATCGTAGAGCGGCCAGGGTAAGCCCGAGTCGTCTATAAATCGCATATGGCTAATATACATAAGATTGCATATCCGGATACACAATGAAAACCGTGGCACCTGGTCGCCTCATCAAGGCCCCGGAAAACTTCATGGCCCCCGACGGCGTGCGCGCGGTTTTCGCCGAAGCCCAGGTGGGCCGCCGCAGCTTCGTGCGCCGCGCTTTCGCCACGGCCCTGGCCGGCAGCGCAGCACCGGTCGCCCTGGCGCAGGGCGGCGACCGCCACATCCTGGAATTGCCGGCGCACAGCACCGGCCTGGGCCAGGGCGTGGCCACCGACGGCTACGGCAAGCCCTCGAAGTTCGAAACCAATGTGCAGCGCCGGCCCAGCCCCGGCCTGACCCAAACCCCGCAGTCTTCGGTTTCCTTCGCGCCACTGCAAAGCCTGTTCGGCATCGTCACGCCCAACGGCCTGCACTTCGAACGCCACCACCAGGGCTGGTGGGACATCGACCCGGCGCAGCACCGGCTGATGGTCAACGGCAGCGACGTCAAGATGCTGAAAACGCCGCTCGTCTTCACGGTCGACGAGATCATGCGGCTGCCCTCGGTCAGCCGCTTCCACTTCATCGAATGCGGTGCCAACAGCGGTATGGAGTGGGGCAATGTGGCGGTGCCCACCTGCCAGTACACCCACGGCATGCTGAGCTGCAGCGAATTCACCGGCGTGCCGCTGAAGGTGCTGCTGGACATGGCCGGCGTGGACTACCAACGCGGCCGCTATGTGCTGGCTGAAGGTGCCGACGGGTCTTCGATGACGCGCACCGTGCCGATGGAGTTGATCGAGAGCGGCGAAGTCATCGTCGCCTATGGCCAGAACGGCGAAATGCTGCGGCCCGAGAACGGCTACCCGCTGCGCCTGGTGGTGCCCGGCGTGCAGGGCGTCAGCTGGGTCAAGTACCTGCGCCGCATTGAAGTGGGCGACCGGCCCTACGGCACCAAGGACGAAGCCATCCACTACATGGACCTGCTGCCCGGCGGCACGCACCGCCAGTACAGCAGCACGCAGGAGTGCAAGAGCGTGGTGACCACGCCCTCCGGCGGCCAGGTGTTGCTGGACCGCGGCTACTACCAGATCAGCGGCCTGGCCTGGTCGGGGCGCGGCAAGGTGGCGGGCGTGGAGGTGTCGGTGGACGGCGGGCGCAACTGGCGCGCGGCGCGCCTGCAAGGGCCGGTGATGGCCAAGTGTTTGACGCGCTTTTCGCTGGACTGGGTGTGGGACGGCAAGCCCGCGCTGGTGCAAAGCCGGGCCCGCGACGCCACGGGTTACGTCCAACCCCACTACAAGCAACTGCGCGCGGTGCGCGGCACGCGGTCGATCTATCACAACAACGCGATCCAGACCTGGTTGGTGCAGGAAAGCGGCGAGGTGAAGAATGTCCAGTTGTCGTGAACGCGGCAGGGCCCGCAAAGGGCCGACCGGGTGGCGACGGGGCTTGCTGGTTGCGGCCGTCGCCGCCAGCCTGGTGAACGGCAGTTGGGCAAGCGGCAGCCTGGCGGCAGGCAGCACCTGGGCGCAAACCCGCTACCCCGGCATCGGGCGCACGGCCACCGGCCCGGAAGTGGCGGCCTGGGACATCGACGTGCGGCCCGACTTCAAAGGCCTGCCGGCCGGTTCGGGATCGGTCGCGCAAGGCCAGGTCGTCTGGGAGGCCCAATGCGCCAGCTGCCACGGTGTTTTCGGTGAGGCCAATGAGGTCTTCTCGCCGCTGGTGGGCGGGACCACGAAAGACGACGTGAAGACCGGCCGCGTGGCGCGGCTGAACGACGCCGGCTTCCCCGGCCGCACCACGCTGATGAAGGTGGCGACGCTGTCCACGCTGTGGGACTACATCCACCGCGCCATGCCCTGGACCGCGCCCAAGTCGCTGAGCCCCGACCAGGTTTACGCGGTGACGGCCTACCTGTTGAACCTGGGGGGCGTGGTGCCCGACGACCATGTGCTGTCGAACCGCAACATGGCCGCCACCCAGCAGCTGATGCCCAACCGCAACGGCACCACCACGGACCACGGTTTGTGGCCCGGCCGGCCAGGCCCCGGTGGCCTGGGCAACGGCGGACGGCCCGATGTGAAGGCCGTGGCCTGCATGAAGGACTGCGGGCCCGAACCCCGGGTGGCTTCACTCATCCCCGACTTCGCCCGCAACCACCAGGGCAACCTGGCCGAGCAGCAGCGCAGCGTGGGCCCGCAGCGCGGTGCCGACACCCGTCAGCCCACATCGCTGGCGCGCCCACAGGCTGAGCCGACCGCTGCAGCAGCACTGGCATTGGCGCAGAAGCACAATTGTCTGGCCTGCCACGGCGTGGCGAACAAAATGGTCGGACCGGCTCTGAAGGACGTGGCCGGCAAGCACGCCGGCCGCACCGACCTGGAAAGCTACCTGGCGGGCAAAATCAAGGCGGGTGGGCAGGGCGTCTGGGGGTCGATACCGATGCCACCGCAGACCCTGTCCGACAGCGACGCGCTGGCCATCGCATGGTGGCTGGCGGGCGGTGCCAGGAAGTGATGCACACGGGTTCGCCCGCGAACGACCCGCAACGGCCCGCGAACCGCGATGCCGTATTTCCTCTTTTTTCGAACACCCGGAGAATTCCATGCTGAACCGCCGAGAACTGCTCGCCCACACCACGAAAGTGGCCAGCCTGCTGGCCGCTGCAGGCCTGCTGCCGCAGGCCGCGCACGCCGCCTTCAATGCCCCTGCTTTCGAGGCCAAGACCCTGGCTGAACTGATGAAGGTGCTGGGCGGCAGCACCCCCGTCGAAAGCAAGGACGTGAGCATCACCGCCCCCGACATCGCCGAGAACGGCGCGGTGGTGCCGGTGACCGTGGCCACCACGCTGCCCGGTGCCAAGCGGCTGCTGGTGCTGGTGGAAAAGAACCCCAGCCTGCTGTCGGCGATCTTCGACGTGAGCGACGCGGTCGACGCCAGCTTCGCCACCCGCGTGAAGATGGGCCAGTCGTCCAACGTCTACGCCGTGGCCCTGACGGGCGACGGTCGGGTGCTGTTCGCGGTCAAGGAAGTCAAAGTCACGCTCGGCGGCTGCGGCGGCTGAAGTCGCTCTGCCCTGCAGCCCTCATCCCCACTTGAAATTCCTGGAGTAACACCATGGCAGATCCGATGCGCATTCGCGCGCAAATGGCTGGCGACAAGGCCACCGTCCGCGTCCTCATGAACCACGAAATGGAAACCGGCCTGCGCAAAGATGCGGCCGGCAAGGTGATACCGGCCTGGTTCATCCAGGATGTTTCGGCCGCCCTCAACGGCAAGCCCGTGCTGACCGCGCAATGGGGCCCTTCGGTGTCGAAGAACCCCTTCCTGCAGTTCAGCGTGCGCGGTGCCAAGGCTGGCGACAAGGTGGCCGTGACCTGGAAGGACAACCGGGGCGACACGCGCACCGACGAAGCGACCGTGTCGTGATGAAGCCCACCGCCCTGCTTGCCGCTGCGCTGGCACTGAGCGCTTCGTTCTGTGCGATGGCGCAGAAATCCGCCGCCGACGGCATTGCCGAGTACCGCAAGATGCTGGAAGACGGCAACCCGGCGGAACTGTTCGAGGCCAAAGGCGAGAACCTCTGGAAAACCGCGCGCGGCCCCAAGCAGGCCACGCTGCAGAAGTGCGACCTCGGTCTGGGTGCGGGCGTGGTCAAGGGGGCCTGGGTGCAGATGCCGCGCTGGTTTGCCGACACCGGCCGTGTGCAAGACCTGGAATCGCGCTTGCTGAGCTGCATGGAAACGCTGCAGGGCTTCAACGCCGCCGAGATCGCGAACACCGGTTTCGACAAAGGTGAACAGGCCACGCTGGCCGCCTTGTCGGCCTGGATATCGGGCGAATCCAAAGGGCAGAAGATGGCCCTGCCGCAAGGCCACGCCGAAGAGAGGCGTTTCTACGAACTGGGCCAGCGCGCCTTCTTTTTTCGCGGCGGGCCGATGGACTTTTCCTGCGCCAGTTGCCACGGCGAAGAAGGCAAGCGCATCCGGCTGCAAGACCTGCCCAACCTGACCAAGAACCCGGGCAACGGGATCGGCTTCGCGGCCTGGCCGGCCTACCGCGTGTCCAGCGGCGAGATGTGGAGCATGCAGCGGCGGCTGAACGACTGCTACCGCCAGCAGCGCTTCCCCTACCCCGGGTACGCCTCGGACGTGACCATTGCGCTGGGCGTCTACATGGGCGTCAAGGCCCAGGGTGCCGAGTCGATCGCACCCGCCCTGAAACGCTGAAATTCGCGCTGAAACTCGCGCTGAACACGGAAAGCCGACCCCCATGCCACGCAAACACCGCCTCATTGCCGCCGCCCTGGCGGTTTCTGCCCTGCTCGTCGGCTGCGCCACCGCGCCGTCGGCGGCCGACCTCGACCAGCAGGCCCTCGCCATGATCAAGGCCAGCTTTCGCGACCAGGGCATCGCCAAAGCCGACCGGCTGACCCAGGACCTGGGCCAGGCCGCCTGTTCGGGCCCCAACCCACCCACAGAAGCGGTGGCCGAGAAGATCCAGGCCGAAGCCCTCGCCAGTGTGAAGTGGCCCGCAGGCGGCCAATACATCGGCGACTGGCGCGAAGGCGAAAAACTGGCGCAGAACGGCCGTGGCATGACCTGGACCGACAGCAGCGCCGCGCCCACCGCCAACGGGGCCCAGTGCTACAACTGCCACGAGATCGACCGCAAGGAAATCTCGGCCGGCAACATCGGCCCCAGCCTGTGGAACTACGGCAAGACGCGCGGCGTCAAGGACGTCACCGACCCCAATTCGGCGCCCATCATCCAGTACACCTGGACCAAGCTGTGGAACAGCAAGTCCTATTCGGCTTGCTCGAACATGCCCCGCTTCGGCCACGCCAGGCTGCTGAACGAAAAGCAGCTCAGCGACGTGATGGCGCTGATCCTGGACCCGCGTTCGCCGGTCAACCAGTAAGTCCAGACCGCCATGCATCTTTCCAAGCGCGACTTCCTGCAGGTGATGGCCTCGGCCTCAGCCGCCGGCATGGCCCTGGGGCGCTATGCCGACGCCGATGCGGCCACGGCCGAGCAAGGCCTGTACGACGTGGCGCCCTTCGGCAATGTGTCGCTGCTGCACATGACCGACTGCCACGCGCAGCTCAAGCCCATCTACTTCCGCGAGCCCAGCGTGAACCTGGGTCTGGGCAGCATGCAGGGGCAGTCGCCGCACCGGGTGGGCGAGCACCTGCTGAAGGCAGCCGGCGTGCGGCCGGGCACGGCCATGGCCCACGCCGTGACCTACCTCGACTTCGACAAGGCCGCGCGGCGCTACGGCCGGGTCGGTGGCTTTGCGCACCTGGCCACACTGGTCAAGCGCCTGAAGGCCAGCCGCCCCGGCGCGCTGCTGCTCGACGGCGGCGACACCTGGCAGGGGTCGGCCACGTCGCTGTGGACGAATGCGCAAGACATGGTGGACGCCGCCAAGCTGCTGGGCGTGGACGTGATGACCGGGCACTGGGAATTCACTTACGGCATGGACCGGGTGAAGGAAATCGTCGAGAACGACTTCAAGGGCCGCATCGAATTCCTGGCCCAGAACATCAAGACCAACGACTTCGGCGACCCGGTCTTCAAACCCTACACGCTGCGCAACATCAATGGCGTCAGCGTGGCCCTGATCGGCCAAGCCTTCCCCTACACCCCCATCGCCAACCCGCGCTACCTGGTCGCCGACTGGGCCTTCGGCATCCAGGAAGAGACGATGCAGAAGACCGTGGACGAGGTGCGCGCCAAGGGTGCGCAACTGGCGGTGCTGTTGTCGCACAACGGCATGGATGTCGACCTGAAGATGGCCAGCCGCGTGCGCGGCATCGACGTCATCCTGGGCGGCCACACGCACGACGGCGTGCCCGTGCCGGTGCCGGTGAAGAACGCCGGCGGCACCACGCTGGTCACCAACGCCGGCAGCAACAGCAAGTTCCTGGGCGTGATGGATTTCGACGTCAAGGGCGGCAAGCTGGCGGACTTCCGCTACCGCCTGTTGCCCATCTTCGCCAACCAGTTGCGGGCCGACCCCGAGATGGACGCGCTGATCACCAAAGTGCGCGCGCCTTACGAGGCGAAATTGAACGAGAAGCTGGCTGTCACCGACGGCCTGCTGTACCGGCGCGGCAATTTCAACGGCAGCTGGGACCAGTTGATCTGCGACGCGATGATGGACGTGCAGGGTGCCGAGATCGCCTTCTCGCCGGGCTTCCGCTGGGGCACCACGCTGCTGCCGGGCGACACCATCACGCGCGAACTGCTGATGGACCAGCTGGCCATCACCTACCCCACCGCCACACTGACCGAGATGACGGGCACGACCATCAAGACCATTCTGGAAGACGTGGCCGACAACCTCTTCAACCCCGACCCCTACTACCAGCAGGGCGGCGACATGGTGCGCGTGGGCGGCCTGGCCTACACCCTGACGCCGGGCGAGAAGATGGGCGGCCGCATCGGCAGCATGCAGCTGAACGGCAAGGCGATCGAGGCCGACAAGACCTACAAGGTGGCGGGCTGGGCACCGGTGGCCGAAGCGGCCCGCAACGCACCCGGTGCCCAGCCCGTCTGGGAACACGTCGAGGCCTGGCTGAAGGCCCAGGGTGGCCGCGTCAAGCCGCGCCGCATCAACACGCCCACGCTGGTCGGCACCCAGGGCAACCCGGGCCTGGCAAAGGCCTGATGGTGCCTGCGCGACGCGGCCGCATGCAGACTCAACTTCGACAGGAGACCCACCATGACCCTCAAGACCTGGATCGCCGCTGGCGCCCTGCTGCTGGCCGCCACCGCCAGCTTGGCGCAAGACAAAGTGGCCTACCACTTCGACAACGCCGCCGCGCAGGGCCTGAAGGGCCTGCGCAACGTGCGCAACCACATCGACACCGACCCGACGGCCAGGATCACCGTGGTCACGCATGCCGAAGGCGTGGACCTGCTGATGGAAGGTGCCAAGGCCGCCAACGGCACCGAATACGCACCTCTGGTGGCCGCGCTGAAAGGCCGGGGTGTGAGCTTCGAGATCTGCGAGATCACGCTGAAGAACCGCGGCTTGAAGAAGGAGCAGTTCATCCAGGAAGCCGACTTCACGCCCTCGGGCGTGGTGCGCCTGGCCAAGCTGCAGGTGCAGGGCTACGCCTACATCAAGCCCTGAGCCCCGCGGACCACCAAGGGCCCGGAGGCAGCGTCGAGAAGCCGGGTGCAGCCGGGGTGCCGGCCGACAGGCTGCCGGACCCAGCGCCGCCTGCGCCGCTTCAGCCCAGCATGTCGGCCCAGATGTTGTCGGCCCAGGACAACGCGTAACGGCCTTCGAGCTGGCTCGCACCGGCCGACACACCGCCCGAACCCGGCACGGTCTTGAAGGACTTCTCAGCCCCGTCGTACTGGTGCACGGTGGCCACATGGATGGCTTCTTTGGCGGTCACGAAGCTGTAGCAGGTGTTGACCATCACCGGCGCAGCACTGACCGCTTCGCCCTTCAGCAACTGGATGATGGCCGCCGCCGCCACCTTGGCGTGCTGGTTGGCCATGTGGCCCGACTTGGGCATCAGCGGGGCCGGGAAGGTGGCGTCGCCCAGCACGTGCACGCCGGGCACGGCGGTGGACTCCATGGTCAGCCAGTTCACGCCCACCCAGCGCTTGTTGATGGTGACCAGGCCCGCGCTGTGGGCCAGGTCGGCCGCGCGCTGCGGCGGCACCACGTTCAGCACATCGGCCTTCACGTCTTCGAATTCCAGCTTGGCCACATGGCCGGCCACTTCCTTCAATTCGGCATTCGGCCGGTATTCCAGCATGCCTTTGTAGTGCTGCGCGAAGGCCTTTTCGAACAGCGCCTTCTTGGACTGGACTTCGGGGTTGGCATCCAGCACCAGCACCTTGCTGCGCGGCTTGGCTTCCTTGAAGTAGGCGGCCACCATGCAGGCCCGCTCGTAGGGCCCGGGCGGGCAGCGGTAAGGCACTTTCGGGATGCTGATGGCGTAGACGCCGCCATCAGGCATGTCCACCAGTTGCTTGCGCAGCGTCACGGTTTGCAGCCCGGCTTTCCAGCCGTGCACAAGCTGCCCGCTGGCCAAGGCAGCGGCCAAGCCGCCGACCTGTTCGTTCATGAAATCGATGCCGGGTGACACGATCAGGCGGTCGTAAGGCAGTTCCAGCCCACCGGCCAGGCGCACCTTCCTGGCCGCAGCGTCGATGGCCACCACGTCGCCCTGCACCACCCTGACGCCCATTGCGCGCAGGCCGTCATAGCCCAGCGTGATGTCGGCCATCTGCTTGTAGCCACCGACCACCAGGTTGGACATCGGGCACGAGATGAACTGTGGGTTGCGTTCGACCAGCGTGACCTCGACGTTGCCGCCCCACAGCCGCAAATAGCGCGCCGCCGTGCTGCCGCCAAAGCCACCACCAACGACGACCACCCGGCCGATCGACGGGCCCGACGACAGGCCGGCGCAACCGGCCAATGCGACACCGGCCCAGGCCGCGCCACCGGCCAGCAGGCGCCGCCGGCTGAATTCGAAAGCTGAAGTTTTGCTGTTCATTGCCGGCCTCACTGCTTCACCGTCTGGGCAGCGAAAAAGGCCGCTACCAACCTGATCTGTTCGTCGGTGTAGCCCTTGGCGATCTGGTGCATCACTGTGGCGGGCTGGGCACCACGCTTGTAGTCGGCCATCGCCGCGATGATCTTGTCGGCCGATTGCCCGGCCAGCACCCGCATGTCGCCGCGCGCCTGGCCGTTGGTGCCGTGGCAATTGGCGCAGGTGGCGGCCAGGTTGCGCGCCAGGTTGGCGTCTTGCGCCCTGGCCTGCGCCTGCGCCTGCGCTGGCCAGGGCACCAGTACGGCGGCGGCAGCCGTCGCCAGCGTGAACATCCAGGTCTTCATGGCCATCTCCGGTTGGGGGGATGCAAATTCTGCGGCAAGGGCTGAACCCTGACCATGCCGAAACCACCGGCTTGTATGGGTGTATGCCAATTGAGCGATTTCCCGCAATGCAGGTCGCTCGCCAGCTGCGCAGGCCGTATCGGCGCGTGCTGATACAGTGATGGCTCTGCGTTTTGAAGGAAGTCCGCCGTGACCGAAAAGGGTGATCAAGACCTGGTTTTCGAGTCGGCCGCCGAACTCTTCGGCCTGCTGTCCACCCCCGTGCGGCTGAAGATCATCAGCGCCGTGTGCAATGGCGAACGCAATGTGTCGGAACTGCTGGCGCAGATCGACACCACCCAGCCGAACATGTCGCAGCACCTGGCCACGCTGTACCGCGCCGGCGTGCTGGGCCGCCGCCGTGAAGGCACGCAGATCTACTACCGCCTGCAAAGTGAACGCGTGGCCACGCTGTGCCGCGCCGTGTGCACGCAAGTCGCCGTCGAACTGGACGGTGATGGCAGCGTGCCGCCGGCTGAACGCCTGACGCGGGCCGTGCACCGCTGAACCGGGTCAGTCGGCCCGGCTCGCAGGGCCGGCCGGTTTGTCGGCTTTGCGCCTGACGGGCTTGCGTTTTTTGTCAGCCGCCTTGTGGGCAGCGTTATGGGCCGCCTTGCCGGCCCTTTCATCCGCACCCGCCTCGCCACGGGCACCGCTGACTGGCCCGACGGGTTGCGCCCCGCGCGCCTGATCCAGCCACATCAGGGTGTCGGCATAGGCCATGAAGCGGTCCAGATAGGCCGGTGCGATGTCGCGCATGGTCTGCAGTGCGCGCAGCACCAGGCGGTCGGAATGCAAAGGCCCGGCGTTTTCCGGCACCTGGGCCTGCGACTGGGTCAATTGGCGTTCGACGCGCAGCCGCGACCAGGTGTTTCTGAAGAACTGCAGCGCGGGCAGTTCGCGCGGCGCACCCGCACCCGCACCCGCACCCGCACTTGCACCCGCAGTCCCGCTGGCCCCGGCCCGCAAGACACCAGACGGCACCACATCCGCCGGCTCGGCGCTGGCCCGCATGCCGCGCCGGCCGATTTCAAGCACCAGACCGGCCAGCAGCCCTGCACCGCCGGCAGCCGCCAGCGGGGCCGTGCCGCTCGCTGTCAGCGCCCGGCACCGGTCGGCCTCCAGCCGCTGGCTGCAGGCTGCCACTTCGGCCGCCAGCCGGGCGTCCAGCAGCCGCCGCGCGTCGCCGCCATGGCGGGCCGCACGCCGGGCCATGGCCTCGATGAAACGAAAGCGCACGGCATCGGCTTGCGCTGCACCGCGGTCGCGCAAGGCGTCGATGGCGGCTTGCAGGTCGGCCTTCATCGCGGATTCAGGGCGCATTCAGGGCGCATTCAGGGCGCTTTCACGGCCCCGCCCGACGAGCGCGGCACCGGGGCCATTTCAACGCGCCGGTTGCGGGCGCGGCCGGCTGCATCAGCGTTCGACGCCACCGGCTGTTCCGGTCCGAAGGCCGCAGCGAAAACCGCCGACGACGGGATGCCTTCCTCGACCAGCGCGCGGGTCACGGTCAAGGCCCGCTGGGCCGACAGCTCCAGGTTGTCGGCGAACTGCCGGTTGCGGTCGACCACAGGCTTGTCGTCGGTGAAGCCGCTGACCATCAGCAGTTCGCCGCGCGCACCCAGGTAGGCCGCCAGCGGCCCCGCCAGGCTCCTCAGAATCTGCCGGCCTTCAGGCTGCAGGCGGTCGGAACTCAAGGCAAACAACACGCTGCCGCTGATGCCGATGCGGCCATTGCTCAGCGTCACGCGGCCCGAGGCCAATGGAATGGCCAAGGCCCTTTCCAGGGCCATGCGCTGCTGCTCTTCGGCCTGGCGCTTCTTGACCTCGGCTTCCAGGCTGGTCGCCAGGTCCAGTTGAATGCCCAGGACGCAAACCAGCATCAGCACGAAAGCCCCCAGCAGGCCCGACATCAAGTCGCCGAACACCGCCCACACTGGCGCGGTTTGTTCCATGCCGGCGTCGCTGTCGTCCATCAACCGGCCTCGTGCACAGGCGGCACCGGCATGCTGACCAGCGGCACCTTGGCCCTCTGCTGCAGGTCTTGAACGATCTGCTGTTGCGACAAGACACTCAATTCAATGATTTCACGGGCCTGCGCCACGTAATAGGCCAATTGCTCGTCACTGCGCAGCATCGACTTGTTCAATGACGCTTCCATGCGCTGCAAATTCGCCATCAAACCTTCGTTCGATGCGCTGAAGCGTTCCACACCATGGCCAAATGCCTCGCCCAGGCTGGCGACCTCCACGGCGCTGCCGGTGATCTGCGCCGCCACGGCCGAAATCCGGCTTGTTTGCGCATCGGTCTGGGCGGTGAATTGCGTGCTCACGCTGTGCAGCAAATGGGCCGATTGCGCCACCAGGGCGTCGATGGCGCCGCGCTGTTCACGGGCACCCTGGTGCACCGCGTCGAGCAGCTTGCTGACCGTTTCGAGAATGCGGCCACGCTCTTCCAGCAAGGCGTTGTCGCGGACCAGGCTGTCGCTGAGCTTCAGGCGCAATTCGCCCATCACCTCGGCGGCAGCGCGCGGCGCTTCGGCCACCGATTGCATCAAGCCGGCGAGTTCGGCGATGGTCTTGCCGGCCTGCGCCTGGGCTTGCGTGTGAATGCCCTGGGCGGTTTGCGCCAGTGTCTGGCAGATCTGTTCCTGCTGGCTGCGCGTTGCTGCGCCGGCTTGTTGCCATTCGCTTTGCAAAGCGTTCGCCGTGCTGTTCAGGGCCTGGGTGAAAGCGGCCAGACGCTGCTGGTCACTGGCTGCCCATTCCGTTTGCAATGCTGCGGTGGCGCTGCGCAAATGCGCCGCCACGCCGTCGAATTGCGCTTGCACCGCCAAGGTCATGCGCTCATGCCATTGCGTGCTGGCGCTGGCCACGCCGGCCATCGTGGCAGCCACCACCGGCTGCATCGCCAAGCCGGCTTGGCGCACGCCTTCCGCCAGGGTGCGTTGCAATGACCGGTCCACCGAATCGGCCAGCGCCGAATAAGCGGTCCGGGCCTGGCGGTGAAAGCCGTCCTGATGGGCCAGCAATTGCGCATTCAAGGCCTCATTGCGGTTTTCCATCTGCACCATCAGGGCCTGCATCTGCTGGGCCACTTCGGGCAGCGCCCGGGCCTGGAACTGCAAGGCCTTCAGCGTTTCCTGGCGCTGGTGGGCGAGCGTGAAAACATGCAGCGGGCCGGCCATGCGGGTGTCCAGTTCCTGCGCGGCCTGCAGCCTTTCGCGGCGGCACAGGGCCGACATCAGGCCCAGCATGGCTGAGGCGGCCACGCCAGCCACCGAGGTGCCGAAGGCCAGGCCCAAGCCCTTCACCGGCGCTGCCAGCGCGGCGCGGATGGTCGCCAGATCGGTGGTGCTTTCCAACGCCATCACCGCGCCATTCAGCGTGACCACCATGCCCAGAAAGGTGCCCAGCATGCCCAGCAACACCAGCAGCCCGACCAGGTAAGGCGTCAGCGCCGGGCCGGGCAAACCGACGCGCTCGCCTTCGATGCGCAGGCGCACCGGGTTGTGCAGCGCCGGGTGCACGGCGCGCAGCCAATCGCCCAAGGCCACCAGGTCTTCGGGCAGCACCGCCAAGGCCGCCTGCAAGCTGGCTGTGGCCTGCTGGAAGCGGCGCAATTCCAGCGCTCCCAGCACATAGAAGGCGCCAATCAGCAGCGTCATCATCAAGGCCAGGGCATGCGTGCCGAGGTAGCCATAGCCGACCCAAGCCACGGCCAACAGGCCGACGGCAAAAGCGGCGACGCAAAATTTTCTATTCATGTCGAGGGCGTGGGTTCATGGCGCAAGGCGTCCAACAGGCCTTCGGTGGCATGCAATCGAAGGTCCAATTCGGCGAGCAGCACGTTTTGCATGTCTTGGCTGTAACGGACCAGCGCGGTGAATTGCAGGTCGGCTGAACTGTCCACTTGCTGTTCTGCCTGCTGATCGGATTGCTGTTCGGCGTGCATGTCGGCTTGCGCCTGGTGCAAGCGCATGAAATGGGTTTCCAGCCATTGCGGCACCGTTGCAAGCAAATGGCGTTCGCGCGGGCGCAAGGCCACTTCCAGCACGGCGTCCAGCGCGGCCAGCCGGGCGAGGGCGGGCGATTGGGCGGTCAGTGCGGCGCGCACCTGGGCGCGCAAGGGGCCGATGGCGGCTTCCATGGCGCGCTGATGGGCCAGGTAGTCGCGGCGGTGGGCTGCAAAGTCGGCCGCACATGAAGGGCCTGACGCACCAACAGCCCCGGCTCCACCCGCTGCCTTGTCGGCGGCAAACACCACGTCGGCCGTGGCCAGCTGGGCCAATTCCTTGCGCACCCGGGCACAGGCCTCGAAGGCGGCGGGCGCGGCCCGGCTTGCACGCAGCGGCTGTACCGGTGGCAGCCCAGCCGGGCTGTCGCTGAGGGCAGCGGACAGCGCGATGGCGTCGGTCCAGTCCAGCCAAAGCCCCAGCCGCTCAGCGAAAGAGGGCTTGGAATCGGCGGCCCCAGGCGCGCCTGGCGTGTGGGCCCTGCCGCCCGCCGAAAGCAGACGCACCAGCCGGGAACTGGCGAAGGCGGCGTGCGACAACGCTGCTGCCGTAGCGGTAATGGCGGTCATGGTTGCGTTGGAAAGCGCCGCTTTGCGCGACGCCAGACAGAACAACGGCCTGGGCATTGCTGCCCAGGCCGTTGATGTGATTGGTGGGCCCTGACAGATTCGAACTGTCGACCAACGGATTAAGAGTCCGCTGCTCTACCAACTGAGCTAAGAGCCCGGAAAACCGGTTTGAATCAGGCTGCCGTCCTTTTCAGGACACCTGCTTCAAGGCGTCCACTGCCTGACGCCTGTTTGGATACCACCTGGACAGAGTCCACACAGCGTGTGGTGGGTCGTGCGTGACTCGAACACGCGACCAACGGATTAAAAGTCCGCTGCTCTACCGACTGAGCTAACGACCCGTCCGCAGAGCCTTGCATTATATGCAGAATTTTGACGCTGTCTGGCCGCACTGCACAGACAAGCGTTGTGCAATGGCTTCGCCGGCCGCCACCATACCGAAAGTTGCCGTGACCACCACGCTGGAGCCGTAGCCGTGGCAGTTCAGCGTGCCGTCGCCGGCGGCCTCGGCCTTGACCTCGGTTTCGGTGCCGACCTCGCAGGCCGTTACGGGTGCCGCCACCGCTTCACGCGAGAACACGCAGCGCAGGCCGATGCGACCGCTGCGCGCGGCACCGGCTTCTTTGCGCAAACGGCTGCGCAGGCTGGCCAGCAGCGGGTCGTGGGTGGCGTCGGCCAGGTCTTCCACTTCGACGCGCTGCGCCTGGCGCTTGCCGCCGGCCGCGCCCACGCAAACCAGCGGTACGCATTCGCGCAGCGCCCAGGCGGCCAGCGCGGCCTTCGCGCGCACCTGGTCGCAGGCGTCGACAAGCACATCCACCGGTGTGGGCAGCAGGGCCGGCCAGTTGTCGGGGGTGACGAAACCGTCCACCACCCGCACATCGCAGCCGGGGTGGATCAGCGCGATGCGTTCGCGCAGAGCCTGCCCCTTGTGCTGGCCCAGCGTGGGCGTCAGCGCCTGCACCTGGCGGTTGATGTTGGACTCGCCGACGTGGTCCAGGTCGATCAGCACCAGTTGCGCCACACCGCTGCGTGCCAGGGCTTCAGCCGCCCACGAACCGACGCCGCCCAGGCCGACTACGGCCATGCGCGCGCTGCGCAGGCGCTGGTAGCCAGCCGGGCCGTAGAGCCGGCGCAGGCCACCGAAGCGACGCTCCAGATCGGCCGCGTCAGCGTGCGGCCGAGCGCTCAAGGCGCAGCCTTCAAACCATGCGCTCCAGGCGCCACACCTGGTAGCGCAGCGCGGCCGCCGCACCCAGCACGATGGCCACCACCGAGAGGTAGCTGCCCAACGACAGGGTGGACACACCTGACAAGCCTTGCCCCACCGTGCAGCCCAGTGCGGTGATGCCGCCCACCCCCATCAGCACCGCGCCAACGAGGTGGTTGGCGGTGTCCTCGACGCCGCCGAAACTTTCCCAGCGGAAGCTGCGCTGCAGCAGCGCCACCACGGCCGAACCGACCACCAGGCCCAGCGTGGCCACGATGCCGATGGTGAGCAACTTGCTCTTGTCGCTGAACAGGATCAGCCAGTCCAGCGTGTAGGCAAAAGGGGCCACGAAACTGAGCGCTTCCATGCGCTGCGAATTGGTCGCCAGGAAGACCTCTTCCAGCGTCACCGGGTGCTCGGCCAGGTGCGCCATGCGGCCCGACAGCCACCACACCGCAACGATCACGGCACCGATGCCCATGCCACCCAGCAGCACGTCGGCGCTGCGGCCTTCACGGCGCGCCAGCACCCAGGCGATCAGGCCCAGGCCGATGCCACCGCCCAGCCAGCCGGCCAGCACGGTGCGCGGTGCGCCGGTTGCCACGGCCAGCAGCGAAGGCAGGTCCTGGCCGGCCGGCAGGGTGACGCCCACCGCATCGACCGTGGCCACGCGGGCCACCGCCGTGATGCCGCGCAAAGTGGCATAGGCGGCGATGCCCAGCACCAGGAAGACCACCAGCGACTTCAAGCTGCCACCGCCGATGCGCACCAAGGTCTTGCTGCCACAGCCCGACGCCAGCACCATGCCAAAGCCGAACATCAAGCCGCCGACGGTGTGCGACAGCCACAGCAATCGTGGCGCGGCGTACACCGAATGCCGGGCCTCGACCCAGCCCATGGCGACCATGGTGTTGAAGCCCAGCGTGGCCACGCCGATGGCCAGCAGCCACATGCGCATGCGGCCCCAGTCGCCCATGTTGACGATGTCGGCCACCGCACCCATGGTGCAGAAATGGGTGCGCTGGGCGATGGCACCAAACACCACGGCCAACGCGAACGCCAGGCTCAGCACCTGGGTCAGCAAACGGGGAAGTTCGGTTTCTTGCATGGCGCGGCAGGCCAGGCCCTACTTCAGCGTGGCCATCCGTTCCTTGGCGGCCGCAGCGGCTTCGGAAGCCGGATAGGCCTTGACCAACTCGTCCAGCGTCTTGCGCGCCGCTTTCGGGTCTTTCATCTCGGCCTGGCTGTTGGCCAAGGCCAGCAAGGCCTCAGGGGCCCGCGGGTGCTCGGCGGCACCGGCCACGAAAGCGCGGAAGGCGTTGATGGCTTCCTTGTAGTCGCGCTTGCCGTACAGCGCGTTGCCCAACCAGAAGCGTGTCGAGTCGGTGTAGTTGCTGCCGACATAGCGGCGCTGGAAAGCCGCCAGCATGGCCACGGCCTTGTCGAAGTCGCCGTTGCGGATCACGCCGATGGCTTCGTCGTAGGCCTTGCGCTCGTCCTGTTCGACGACGAATTCCTTGCCGTCGAGCGTGACCTTCACCGGTTCCAGTTTGCGCAGGCGTTCATCGGCCGCCTGGCTGATGTCTTTCTGCTTGCGCTGCAGGTCGGCAAGTTCGCGGTTGATCTGCTCGTCGTTGCCGCGCAGCTTGGCGATCTCGCCGCGCATCGCTTCCAACTGGTTGTTCAGTTCGAGCAGGCTGCGCCGCAGCGCGCCGACTTGTTCCAGCAACTGCGTGTTGGTGGCTGCGGCTTCGGCGGTGCGCGCCTTCAGTCCTTCGTCCACCGCCGCCACGCGGTTGCGCAGGTCGACGATGGCCTTGCGCGCTTCCTCGTCGTCGAACATGCCGGCCTGCGCCAGACTCGCCAGACCCAGGGACCCGGCTAGCAGTACGGCGGCCGCAGCCGGCCTGAGGGTGGAAAGCCGCATCTCAACGGTCCTTCAGTTCAGCGCGGCGGTTCTTGGCCCAGGCGGCTTCGTCGGTGCCTTGCGCAGCAGGGCGCTCTTCGCCGAAGCTGACGGCTTCCAGCTGGGATTCGGTGGCACCCAGCAGGGTCAGCGAGCTGACCACCGCCGCAGCACGCTTCTGGCCCAGCGCCAGGTTGTATTCACGGCCGCCGCGCTCGTCGGTGTGGCCTTCGATGACCAGCTTCTTGCCGCGGTTGGCTTGCAGCGCGCGGGCGTAGCCGTCGATGGTGGCCTTGAAGTCGTCCTTGATCGCAAAGCTGTCGAAGTCGAAGTAGACGACGCGTTGCGTGGGCATGGCCAGCATCGCGGTGCTGGCCACGGCGGCGGTGGGCCTGCTGCCGGTGGCAGCGGCGCCGGCCACGGTGCTGCTGTTGCCGCTGGCGGGGTTCTTGGCCAGGTCGATGGTGGCCACGCTGGACTGCGGCGCGGCGGTCGCGGTCGCCGACGGCGCAGCGCCGGTGGCGGGCATGGCCACCGGACGGCGCGTTTCCACCGGGGCAGCTGCGGCGGGCGCGCTGACCTTCGGCGCGGTGTCACAACCCGCCAGCAAGGCGAGCGCGGTGGTCATCAAGGCGGCAGCGGTGTTGCGGGTTTTCATCGGGGTCTCCTGACGGGGTGAGGAACAAAGCGTGATCGAGACTGGGTGGCGGCAGCGTGGCCTGGTTCTAGCGTCCGTACGGTCCCCAGGCCGGTTCGCGCATGTCGGCCCCGCTGCTCAGAAGTCGCGTCTTGATCTTGCCATCAAGGGTGGTGGTCATCAACACGTCACCGGTCTGCAGCCGGGTCGCGTAAACGATGAGTCGGCCATTCGGCGCGAAACTGGGGCTTTCGTCATCCTGCGTGTCGGTGAGGGCCAAGGGCGGTGCCGATGAGCCCAGTTCCTGCAGCATCAGCCGGTAGGCATTGCCCTGGCGCGAGATGAAGGCCAGGTGCTGCCCATCGGGGCTGAGGGCCGGGCTGATGTTGTAGCTGCCGCTGAAGGTCACCCGTTCAACCGCGCCGCCACCCGCCGGCACGCGGTAGATCTGCGGGCCACCGCCGCGGTCGCTGACGAAGTAGATGCGGGTGCCGTCGGGCGAATAGACCGGCTCGGTGTCGATGGCGTTGCTGCTGGTCAGGCGTTCGGGCTTGCCGCCGGCCACCGGCAGGGTGTAGATCTGCGCCAGACCGTCTTGCGACAGCGTCACGGCCAGGCGCTGGCCGTCGGGCGACCAGGCCGGCGCGCTGTTGCTGCCGCGAAAGCTGGCCACCATGCGGCGCTCGCCGGTGCTGAGGTCTTGCGCCCAGACCACGGCCTTCTGGGTTTCAAAAGACACGTAGGCCAGCTGCCTGCCGTCGGGCGACCAGGCCGGCGAGATGATGGGTTCCGGGCTGGCCAGCGCCACCTGCCCGCCTTCACCGTCGGCGTCGGTGACGTGCAGCGTGTAGCGGCGGCCGGTCTTGATGACGTAGGCGATACGGGTCGCGTAGACGCCGCGCTCGCCGGTCAGCTTCTGGTGGATTTCGTCGGCCACGCGGTGGGCCGCCAGGCGCAGGTCGCCGGCCAGCACCACCTTGCTCTGGCCCAGCAGCTCGTCGCCCTTGACGGTGTCCCACAGCTTGTAGCGCACGTCGAAGCGGCCATCGACCAGACGGGTCACCGAACCGGCCACCAGCGCGTCGGCCCCGCGGCCGCGCCACTGCGCCATGTCGATGGTGCTGCGCTCGTCCAGTGCGGCGTCGGGCGGCACGGCGCGGAACAGGCCGCTGCGCTCCAGGTCGGCGCGCACGATCTGCGACACCGCCACACCCGACTTGCCTTCATCGCGAAAGGGGCCCAGCACCAGCGGCAGCTGGGTGGCACCCACACCGGCGATTTCGACACGGAACTGGGCCGCAGCGGGCCCGGCGACAGCGGCCAGGCTCAGCGCGGTGAGCAGGCGGCGGCGCGAGAGGTCGGTCAACGCAGAGGTCAAGGCAACGGGTCAGCCGGAAAACGGAACCACCGATTGTAGGCAGCGCCCCAAGGCCCTTGGCGTGCGCTGGCGCACAGGTGCAACCCGGCCTGACACGCCGCGATAATCCGCCCGCAGCGCGGCACCCGCGAACCCTCACCCTCAAGCCCACCGACCGCCTTCATGCCCACCCTGTTGCAGCGCCTGTCGCGCCTGCTGCCCTACCTGCGCAGCAGCCGTGGCGGCCTCGTCGGTGCCGGCATCGGTGCAGCCATTGCGGCGGCCACCGAACCGGCCATACCCTGGCTGCTGGGCCGCCTGCTGGACCAGGGCTTTGCCGGCGGCAGCATGCCGCTGTGGCTGGTGCCGCTGGCCATCCTGGGGCTGTTCGGGCTGCGCAGCGTCACTGGCTTCATCACCCAGTACGGACTGGCCTGGGCCGGCAACCGCGCGGTGCTGCAGTTGCGCGTGGCCATGTTCCAGCGCCTGCTCGACAGCGCTCCGGCGATGTTCACCGAGCAGACCGCCAGCGGCATGACCAACACCCTGGTCTACGAGGCGCAGGCCGGCGTGACCATCCTGTCGGCGTCGGTGCTGACCCTGGTGCGCGACACGCTGGTGCTGGCTGCCTTGCTGATCTACCTGCTGACGCTGAACTGGCAGTTGACGCTGATCGTCGGCCTGCTGTTCCCGGCCGTGGCGCTGGTGATGCGCGCGCTGGGCCGGCGCCTGCACCGCCTGACGATCGAAGGCCAGCAGGCCACCGACAGCCTGGCCTACGTGGTGGAAGAGAACATGCTGGCCTGGCGCATCGTGCGCCTGCACGGTGCCGAAGCGCAGCAGGGCGGGCGCTTCCATGAGCGGGCCGACCGCGTGCGCCGGCTGATGCTGAAGGCCGTCGTCGCTGGCGGCACCATGACGCCGGTGACGCAGATGCTGGCGGCCAGTGCGCTGTCGGTGGTGATCGTCATCGCGCTGTGGCAAAGCCGCAGCGGCGGCACGTCGGTGGGCGACTTCGTGGCCTTCGTCACGGCCATGCTGCAGCTGGTGGCACCGGCCAAGCACCTGTCGGACGTGATGGCCCCGATGACGCGCGGCCTGGCGGCGATCGAACGCGGGCTGGACCTGATCGAGCAAAGTCCGCGCGAACAAGGTGGGAGTTATAAAGGCGGCGCATCCAGGGGCCCGTCTGCTGGCCGTGCCCGCGGCGACATCCGCTTCGACGCCGTCAGCCTGCGCTACCGCGACGACAGCCCGCCGGCCGTCGATGCACTGACCCTGCATGTGAAGGCCGGCGAGACCGTCGCGCTGGTCGGCCCGTCGGGCGCGGGCAAGACCACCCTGGTGAACCTGTTGCCCCGCTTCATTGAACCCACAGCGGGTGCCATCAGCCTGGACGGCGTGCCGCTGCATGACTGGAACATGCGTGCGCTGCGCCGCCAGTTCGCGCTGGTCAGCCAGGACGTGGTGCTGTTCAACGACAGCATCGCGGCCAACGTCACGCTGGGCGCCGAGATGCCGCGCGAGGCCGTGCGCGACGCGCTGCGCGGGGCCAACCTGTTGGACTTCGCCGAGGGTCTGCCGCAAGGTCTGGACACGCCCATCGGCCACAACGGCAGCCAGTTGTCGGGCGGCCAGCGCCAGCGACTGGCTATCGCGCGAGCGATTGCAAAAGACGCGCCGGTGCTGATCCTGGACGAGGCCACCTCGGCGTTGGACAGCGAAAGCGAGCGCGCCGTGCAAGACGCGCTGGAGCGCCTGATGCAGGGCCGCACCACGCTGGTCATCGCGCACCGCTTGAGCACGATCGAACACGCCGACCGCGTGCTGGCGCTGGAAGGCGGCCGGCTGGTTGAACAGGGCACGCACGCTGAATTGCTGGCAGCCGGTGGCTTGTACGCGCGGCTGCACGCCATGCAGTTCAGGACTTGAGGAGACCCGCCATGAGCACCATTGCCCCGATCTCACGCTACCCCGTTCCCGAGTTGAAAGACCTGCCCGAGGACCTGCGCGCGCGCATCCTGGAGGTGCAGGAGAAGGCCGGTTTCGTGCCGAACGTGTTCCTCGCGCTGGCCCACCGCCCGGCCGAGTGGCGGGCCTTCATGGCCTACCACGACGCGCTGCTTTTGAAGACAGGTGGCAGCTTGAGCAAGGGCGACCGCGAGATGGTCATCGTGGCCACGTCGGCGCTGAACCACTGCCTGTATTGCGTGGTGGCGCACGGCGCGATCCTGCGCATTCACGAAAAGAAGCCGCTGGTCGCCGACCAGGTCGCGATCAACCCCTTGAAAGCCGACATCCCGCCGCGCCAGCGCGCGATGCTGGCCTTTGCGATGAAGGTGTGCAGCGATTCACACGCCATCACCGAAGCCGACTTCGCCGCGCTGCGCGAGCACGGCTTCGACGATGAAGACGCCTGGGACATCGCGGCCATCACGGCCTTCTTCGGCCTGAGCAACCGCATGGCCAACGTCACCGCGATGCGGCCCAACGACGAGTTCTTCCTGATGGGCCGTGCGCCCCGCAACAAGGCCATCGCATGAACCAGCAAAGCCCCATCGCACGCGCTGCAGGCACGCTGCTGGCCGTCGGGCTGGCGGGCTGCGCCAGCGGCCCGGGAGCGCCCGGCTCGTCCGCCGGCAGCGCCGAATCGCGCACCGTCAGCATCGTGCGCACCACGCACGGCATCCCGCACATCACCGCGCCCGACCTGGAAACGTTGGCCTACGGCGTGGCCTATGCGCAGGCCGAAGACAACGTGTGCCAGACCGCACGCCAACTGGTCACCGTGCGCGGCGAGCGCGCGCGCTGGTTCGGGCCCACGGCGCTGGGCCTGCTGGGCATCCGGATGCTGCCCAACGAGGTGGCCGACACCTTCATCGCCGCCCACATGGACGACGCCAAACTGGCGCGCGGTGTGGTCGAGGGCAGCGAAGCGGCGCAACTCAGCCGGGGCTATGTGGCCGGCTACAACCGCTTTCTGGCCGACCGCAACGGCAAGCTGCCGGCGCCCTGCCAGGGCCAGCCCTGGGTGCGGCCGATGACCCTGGCCGACTACGCGCGCATGAACGAGCTGACGATGGTGCAGGCCGGTGTGGCCGCACTGGCCGATGGCGTGGTCGGCGCGCAGCCACCCCCGCCGGCTGCCGTGACCACGCCCATCACCGCAGTCCCGGCTGAAGTCAACCTGGCCGATGCGGCGCAGGCGATGCGCGAAGCCGGCCTGATCGATTCCCCGCTGGGTTCCAACGCCTGGGCTTTCGGCCGTGACACCACCGCCGACGGCCGCGGCCTGCTGCTGGGCAATCCGCACTTCCCGTGGGTCGGCGTGAACCGCTTCCACGAGATGCACGTCACCGTGCCCGGCCAGCTGGACGTGATGGGGGCCACAGGTGCCAACGGGCCCTTCGTCAGCATCGGCTTCAACAAGGACGTGGCCTGGACGCACACCGTGTCCACCGGTAAGCGCTTCACGCTGCACGCGCTGACGCTGGTGCCGGGCGAGCCGACGAGCTACCTGGTCGACGGCCAGCCCGAGAAGATGAGGTCGCGCGACATCAGCGTGGACGTGTTGAACGGCGACCACACCGTGTCGGCACGCCAGCGCACGCTGTGGTCCACGCGCTGGGGGCCTGTCGTCGCCATCCCGCGCGCCGGGCTGAACTGGACGGCCACCACGGCCTACGCCGTGCAGGACGCCAACGCCGGCAACACGCGCTTTGCTGGCACCTGGCTGGCCATCAACCGCGCCACCAGCGTGGCCGACATCCAGCTCGCCCTGCGCAACCTGGGCACGCCCTGGGTCAACACCATCGCGGCCGACCGCGCCGGCAACGCGCTGTATGCCGACGTCAGCGTGGTGCCCGATGTCGACGCTGCGCAACTGGAACGCTGCACGCCCAGCAAGGCCCTGGCCGCCTTGCGCGGCGCGGCCGGCCTGGTGGTGCTGGACGGCTCGAAGAGCGACTGCGACTGGCGGCGCGACCCGGCTTCAGCGGTGCCGGGCCTGACCCCCATCGCCCGCATGCCGATGGCCGTGCGCGGCGACTGGGTACACAACAGCAACGACAGCTTCGAGTACACCCACCCGCAGCAGACCTTCGCGGGCATCTCGCCGCTGGTCGGCGACAAGCGCGTGGACAGCGTGCGCACGCGCGCCGGCCTGACGGAAATTCCGGAGCTGCTGGCGCGCGGCAAGGTCACCGCACAGGCCGTGCAGCGGCAGTTGTTCGAGAACCGCAACTTCATGGGCCAAATGCTGATGCCCGATCTGCTGGCCGCCTGCAGCGCCAGTCCGCCGGCCAGCGCGGCCGCGCGCGACGGTTGCGCCGCGCTGGCCGGCTGGGACCGCAAGAGCGACCTCGATTCACGCGGCGCGCACCTCTTCCGCGAGTTCTGGCGCAGCGCGCGCCTGGTGCCCGGCGTCCACCGCGTGCCCTTCGATGCGGCCCAGCCGGTGGCCACGCCCAGCGGCTTGAAGATGGCCGACACGGCCATCGCCAGCAAGGTCTGGGACGCGCTGGAGAAGGCCGTCAACACCGTGCGCTCTGCCGGCTTCGCACTGGACGCCCCCTTGCGCGCGGTGCAGCGCCCGGCCACCACCGAAGCAGCCATCGCGCTGCACGGCGGCGAGCCTTTCGAGGGCGTGCTGAACTACCTGGGCAACCAGTTCGCGCCCGGCATCACCGCCCAGGGCCTGCGCGTGGACTACGGCACCAGCTACGTGCAGACGGTGGGTTTCGACGCCCGCGGCCCGGTGGCCCAGGCCATCCTGACTTACGGCCAGAGCACCGACCCGGCGTCACCCCACGCCACCGACCAGATGTCGCTGTTCTCGCGCAAGGAATGGCACACGCTGCCCTTCCACCCGGAAGACGTGGCCCGGGCGCAGATCGGGAAGACGCTGACGTTGGTGCGGCCCTGAAGCGCTACGTGGCCGTCTGACACGGGAACGAAAAACGGGGCCCAATCGGGCCCCGTTTTTGTTGGACGCCGCAGCGTCAGCGCGTCACGGCAGTTGTTGCAGCGCGCGGATGCGGTCCTCAATCGGCGGGTGGCTGCTGAACAGCGCCATCAGGCCGCTGGGCTTGCCGGCGATGCCCATGGCCTGCACGCTCTTGGGCAGGTCGCCCGGGTCCAGGCCACCCAGACGCGCCAGCGCGTTGATCATCGGCTGCTTCTTGCCCATCAGCTCGGCCGCACCGGCATCGGCACGGTATTCGCGGTGGCGCGAGAAGGCGGCCACGACCACGGCCGCCAGCACGCCCAGCACGATGTCGAGCACGATGGTGGTGATGAAGTAGCCGATGCCCGTGCCCTCGCGTTCGTTGCGCAGCACCACCTTGTCGACGAAGTAGCCGATGACGCGCGACAGGAAGACCACGAAAGTGTTCATCACGCCCTGGATCAGCGTCAGCGTGACCATGTCGCCGTTGGCCACGTGGCTGACCTCGTGGGCGATGACGGCTTCGACTTCGTCGCGCGTCATGTTCTGCAACAGGCCGGTGGAAACCGCCACGAGCGCGGAGTTCCTGAACGCGCCGGTGGCGAAAGCATTCGGCTCGCCTTCATAGAGCGCGACTTCGGGCATCTTGATGCCGGCCTTCTGCGCGAAGCGTTCGACGCTGCCGACGATCCAGCGGTGGGTGGGATCGGTCGATGCATTGATGACCTGCGCGCCGGTGCTCCATTTGGCGATCGGCTTGCTCATCAGCAGCGAGATGAAAGCGCCGCCGAAGCCCATGATCATGGCGAAGCCCAGCAGCTTGCCCAGGCTCAAGCCATCAGCACCGATGTAGCGGTTCACGCCCAACAGGCTGGCGGCGATGCCCAGCACCAGCATGACGGCCAGATTGGTGACAACGAAGAGCAGGATGCGTTTCATGGTGGCGGCGACCGCGCGGGCCGCAAGAAAATGACGACAACCGGGATGTTAGGGCGAGGGCGCGCGGTTCAAGCAAGCCCACGCAGCGTGGGGCTTAGTGGGGCGCGCCCCGCAGCGCTACCCGACAGCGCTACCCGACAGCGCCGCCCGGCAGCACCGCCTGGAAAGAGCGGCTAGCGACGCAAGCGCACCTGCGTGGGCTTGTCGGCCGGCAGCAGATCGAAACGGTTGGGCCACTGCCCGAACAGCTTCAGCGACGAGCTGTTCTTGCCCAGCACCTGCGCTTCGCGCAGCCGCTGCACGGCCACGTTCAACGCCAGACTCTGGCCGGCTTCCAGTTCGGGCAGGCAGTCCAGCACAGCGTCGATCAGCGTGCCGCCACCCAGGTGGGGCTGGGCAACGGCAGCCGGTGCTGGCGTCGGCTTCGCCTTCGGGGTCTGCGTCGGCGTCTGCGTCGGCGATCGCACGGGCTCCGGAGGTGCCACCACCACGGGCGGCGCGGCCACCGCCGCCGCAGTTTTCCGCGTGGCTGCCTTGCGCGCCGACACCTTGGCTGCAGCCGTCTTGGCCGGCACTTTCTTCGCGGCCGGCACCTTCTTGACGGCGGGCACCTTCACCGCCGCCGTCTTGCGCGCCGCCGTCTTGCGGGCCGGCTTGGCCTTGGCCGCGTCGCTGGCCGCCGACTTGCGGTGTTCCAGCACCGTGTAGTCGTCGTAGACGCTTTGCGTCTCGTCGCCGGTCTTGCCCATCTGGCCGATGCCGCGCACCACGCAGCCCTTTTCGCGCAAGCGCTGGACCAGCGGCGCGAAGTCGGAATCGGACGAGGCGATGACCACCACGTCGGGCCGCTCGGCCAGCACCAGGTCGATGGCGTCGACGGCCATGGCGATGTCGGTGCTGTTCTTGCCGGCGGCCAGGTTGACCATCGGCTTGATGCCCAGGCGCTTGAAAGCAGCCTGGTTGGCCACCGCGCTTTCGGCCGTGCAGTAGGCCCGGCGCACGTGCACCGCGCCGTGCTGGTTCAGCAGCAGGCGCACCGCCTGCTCCATCACGTCGACCGACACGTTGTCGGCATCGATCAAGAGCATCACGCGGTCGGTGGTCATGTCATTTTCCAATTCAGGGTTTCACCCGCGCGCAGCGGCTTGATGAGGGCGTCGCCGAAGGGCAGCGACTCGGGCAGAACCCAGGGCTCGCGCGCCAGGGTGACGCAGTCGCTGTTGCGCGGCAGGCCGTAGAAATCGGCGCCGAAGTGGCTGGCGAAACTTTCCAGTTTGTCCAACGCACTGGCGGCCTCGAAGGCCTCGGCATACAGCTCCAGTGCGGCCGGTGCGGTGTAGCAACCGGCTCCGCAGACCGACTGCTCCTTCAGGGCCGACGCGTGCGGCGCGCTGTCGGTGCCGAGGAAGAACTTCGGGCTGCCCGAGGTGGCCGCCTGCACCAGCGCCAGGCGGTGCTGTTCCTTCTTCAGCACGGGCTGGCAGTAGTAGTGCGGCCGCAGCCCGCCGGTGAACAGCGCATTCCTGTTGTAAAGCAAATGGTGGGCGGTGATGGTGGCCGCCGTTGGGCCGCTGCTGCCCGCCACATAGGCGGCGGCTTCGGCCGTGGTGATGTGTTCGAACACCACTTTCAGTTCGGGCATGTCGCGGCGCAAGGGCTGCATCACGCGGTCGATGAACACCGCTTCGCGGTCGAAAATGTCGATGTCGGGGTCGGTGACTTCACCGTGCACCAGCAGCAGCAGACCGGCGCGCTGCATCGCTTCGAGCGTGGGGTAGACCTTGCGCATGTCGGTGACGCCGGCATCGCTGTTGGTGGTGGCCCCGGCCGGGTACAACTTCAGCGCAACGACGCCGGCATCTTTGGCACGCGCGATCTCCTCGGGCGGCGTGTTGTCGGTCAGGTACAGCGTCATCAGCGGTTCGAAATCCGAACCTGCAGGCAAGGCCGTCACGATGCGTTCGCGGTAGGCCAGCGCCGCTGCGGCGGTGGTGATGGGCGGCCGCAAATTCGGCATCACGATGGCCCGCGCGAACTGTCGCGCAGTGGCCGGCAGCACCGCCGCCAGGGCCGCGCCGTCGCGCAGATGCAGGTGCCAGTCGTCGGGGCGGGTCAGGGTGATGCTGGTGATGGAATGGGCCATCGGCAGATTCTCGCACCGGCATTACCGAGCAACCCGCCGCGGAACCGGCTTCGCCGGGCCGCTAGCGGGGCGGCCTGCGGCGAGGACGCCGCAGGCGCTCGCAGGCGAGAAACAGTCCTCAGGACTGTTTCTCGTCCGGCTCGCCCCCCTCGGGTGGATTCAATGCGCCAGGATCTTCGACAGGAAATCCTGGGCCCGCGGCGCGCGGGCGTCAGGGTTGCCGAAGAATTCTTCCTTCTTGCAGTCTTCGACGATCTTGCCGGCGTCCATGAAGATCACGCGGTGGCTGACCTTGCGTGCGAAGCCCATTTCGTGGGTCACGCACATCATGGTCATGCCTTCGTTGGCGAGTTGGACCATCACGTCCAGCACCTCGCCCACCATCTCGGGGTCGAGCGCCGAAGTGGGCTCATCGAAGAGCATCACGATGGGGTCCATGCTCAGCGCGCGGGCGATGGCCACGCGCTGTTGCTGACCGCCCGACAACTGGCCCGGGAACTTGTCCTTGTGGACCATCAGACCCACGCGGTCCAGCATCTTCAGGCCGCGCTTCAGCGCTTCATCGGGGCTGCGACCCATCACCTTGATCTGCGCCAGCGTCAGGTTTTCCGTCACGCTGAGGTGCGGGAATAGCTCGAAGTGCTGGAACACCATGCCGACCCGCGCGCGCAATTTCGGCAGGTTGGTCTTGGGGTCGGAAATGCTGATGCCGTCGACCGTGATGTCGCCCTTCTGGAAAGGCTCCAGCGCGTTCACGGTCTTGATCAGCGTGCTCTTGCCCGAGCCTGAAGGCCCGCAGACCACGACGACCTCACCCTTCTGGATCGCGGTGCTGCAGTCGGTCAGCACCTGGAAGCTGCCGTACCACTTGGAGACGTTCTTGATGTCGATCATGGAGATGGTCCTGAAGAGCGAGCCCCCTCGGGGGGCGTGCGCGGTACGCCGCGACCGGGGGTCAACATTTACCGAATGATGGCGATTCGGTTCTGCAGCTGGCGCACGGTCATGCTCAGGCTGAAACAGATCACGAAATAGACGGCGGCGGCCACCAGGTAAGTCTCGACCGGCCGGTTGAAATTCTTGCCGGCAATCTCGAAACCCTTGAGCAGGTCGTAGGCGCCGATGGCGTAGACCAGCGAGGTGTCCTGGAACAGGATGATGGTCTGCGTCAGCAGCACCGGCAGCATGTTGCGGAAGGCCTGCGGCAGCACGATGAACTGCATGGTCTGCGCGTAGTTCATGCCCACCGCGTAGCCGGCGTGCACCTGGCCCTTGGGCACGCTCTGGATGCCGGCGCGCATGATTTCGCTGTAGTAGGCGGCCTCGAACAGCGTGAAGGTCACCATGGCCGAGACCTCGGCACCCAGCGGCTTGCCCAGCAGCAAAGGGATCAGCAGGAAGAACCACAAGATCACCATGACCAGCGGGATGCTGCGCATGGTGTTGACGTAGAACGACGCCGGGCCGACCAGCCAGGGCTTGCCCGACAGGCGCATGAGAGCCAGCGTGGTGCCCAGAAGGATGCCGCCGATCATCGCGACCAGGGTCAGCTGCACCGAGAAAATGAAACCCTTGACGACGAAGCTGGAAATGACGCTCCAGGTCAGGAAGGTGAAGTCGAGATTCATGTGCCCGCCCTCACTTTCCGCCAATCATGCCGGGCACGCGAACACGGTCTTCAATGACCAGTGCCACCCGGTTGATGGCAAAGGCCGAGATGAAATACAGCGTGGTCACCGCCAGGTACATCTCGACATTGCGCGAGGTTTCCTCACCCGCCTGCATCGCGAACATGGTCAGTTCGGCAACGCTCACCGCGAAGGCCACCGACGAGTTCTTGACGATGTTCATGCTCTCGCTGGTCAGCGGCGGGATGACGATGCGAAAGGCCATAGGCAGCAGCACGTAGCGGTAGGTCTGCGGCAGCGTCAGGCCCATCGCCAGGCCGGCGTAGCGCTGGCCTTTGGGCAGGGCCTGGATGCCCGCCTTGACCTGTTCGGAGATGCGCGCGCTGGTGAAGAAGCCCAGCGCAAAAACCACCAGCACGAAGCTGGGCACGCCGCGCAGGCTGGTGAAGATGGACGGGATGACGTGGTACCAGAGGAAGATCTGGACCAGCAGCGGGATGTTGCGGAACAGCTCGGTCCAGGCGTTGCCGATGAAGACCAGCCGCTTGTCGGGCGCGGTGCGCAGAATGCCCATCAGCGAACCGACCGAGAGCGCCACGATCAAGGCCAGCACCGCCACGCTGAGCGTCCAGCCCCAGGCCGAAATCAGCCAGTTCAGGTAGGTCTGGTCGCCGCCCTTGGCGAAGCCGGCCAGACAAGCCGGGACGATGTCGCCGGAGGTGGTTTCCTTGCAGAAGACCTGCCATTCCCAAGTGACCAAGCGGCGCTCTCCTCAAACCTTCGTGGTGCGGGGCCCGGCCGGCGCGCGGTGTGCTGCCTGCGCGCGACCGGGCGTGCCGCTTACTTCTTGGCGTAGTCCTCAACCGGCTTGTCGTTGGGCGCGGACCAGGCCAGCTTGGTCGCTTCGCTGGCTGGCAGACCGACGCGGGTGTTGGCCGGCGCGATGGGCTGCATGAACCACTTGTCGTAGAGCTTGGCAATCTCGCCGCTCTTCATCAGGACCGAGATGCTGTCATCGACCGTCTTCTTGAAGGCCGGGTCGTCCTTGCGCATCATGATGGCGATGGGTTCGACCGACAGCACCTCGCCGACTATTCTGAAGTCGGCCGGGTTCTTGGCCTTGGCGATGTTGCCGGCCAGGATCTGGCCATCCATGACAAACGCGTCCGCGCGGCCGGTTTCCAGCAGCAGGAAGCTGTCGGCGTGGTCTTTGCCGAAGACTTCCTTGAAGTCCACCCCGGTGGCGCGTTCGTGCTTGCGCAGCAGTTGCACGCTGGTGGTGCCGGTGGTAGTGGACACGTTGCGGCCGTTGAGTTGTGCAATGCCGGTGATGCCCGAATTGGCCTTCACCGCGATGCGCACCTCTTCGACGTAGGTGGTGACCGCAAAGGCGGCGTCTTTCTGGCGCGCGGTGGTGTTGGTGGTGCTGCCGCATTCCAGGTCGACGGTGCCGTTCTGCACCAGCGGAATGCGGTTGGCCGATGTCACCGGCTGGTACTTGATTTCCATCTTGGCCAGGCCCAGCTTCTTCTGCACGTCGGCCAGCACGCGCTGGCAGACTTCAACGTGGAAGCCGGCGTACTTGCCGTCGCCCAGGGTGTAGCTCAGGGCACCCGAGCTTTCGCGCACGCCCATGGTGGCGGCGGCACCTTCCTTGATCTTGGTGAGGGTGTCGGCGGCTTGGGCCAGGCCGGTGGCCAGCAGGGCCACGCAAGCGGCAATCAGGGTCTTCTTCATGGTGTGTCGTCTCCAACAGTCAAACAACGGTCAAACGGAAATGGCAGGCAGGGGTGCGAGGTGCGGGCCACGCCGCGTGCACCACCCTGGGCGCGGACTGTAGCCGCGACCGGGGCCTGCTGCCCCATGCCGATGGCGCCATTGGTGATGCGCCACGGGCATGCGATATCAGGGTTGTCCCCCAGCTTGCCCACCCGTCCCGAGGAAATCCCACAGCGCCTGCACGCCCGGCTTGCTGTGGCGCGCGGTTTCCGGGCGTTCGCGGTAGATGCGCACTTCCATCGTCAGTTGCAGATCGCTGCCCGGCGCGGCCGGCACCAGGCGGCGCGCCTTCAATTCCTTGCGCACGGAACTGTGCGGCAGGAAGGCCAGGCCGTGGCCTTCCAGTGCCATCGCCTTCAGGCCCTCGGCCATGTCGGTTTCGTAGATCGGTTCCAGGTGCAGCGGCTGGCCGGCCTGCTTCAGGATCACCTCAACCAACCGGCCCATGTAGGCGCCCGACGCGAAGCCCAGGAAAGGCACGCGCTCACGCGGGCGGCCGGGCAGGCTGAACAGCGGTTGGCCGTCGGGCCCGGCCTTGGCATAGGGCGCCAGCGTCTCGCTGCCCAGGCTGAGCATCTCGTAGCGGTCGGCGCTGAGTTGCAGCGGCTGGCTGGGGTGGTGGTAGGCAATCAGCAAATCACAGCCGCCTTCCGTCAGGCGCAGCACGGCGTCGTGCACGTTCAACGCCGTCAATCGGCTCTTCAGGGCACCGAACGTGGGGCGCAAATCCATCAGCCAATGTGGAAAAAAGGTGAAGGCCAGGGTGTGCGGGACCGCGAACTCGATCATGTCTCGGCCGGCCGCCTGGTGGCTGCCCATCAGGTTGCGCGTGGCCTGCAGTGCGTCGAGGATTTCATGCGCCTGGCCGTGGAAGGTTTCACCGGCGGGCGTCAAACGAGTGGGGTAGGACGAGCGGTCAACCAGGTCGATCCCGGCCCAGGCTTCCAGCGCCTGGATGCGGCGCGAGAACGCCGGTTGCGTGACGTGCCGCAATTGCGCCGAACGCGAGAAGCTGCGCGTCTCGGCCAGGCTCACGAAGTCTTCCAGCCACTTGGTGTCCATGGTCGCTAGCTTTCCTGCCCGGCCTGCTGCAGCTGCCACATCTGCGCGTAACGCCCGTTCTTCGCCAGCAGTTCGGCATGCGGCCCGCGTTCGACCACGCGGCCGGCTTCCAGCACCACGATTTCGTGGGCGTCCACCACGGTGCTCAAGCGGTGCGCGATGACCAGCGCGGTCTTGCCTAGCGACACGCTTTTCAGTTCGGCCTGGATGGCCCGTTCGTTGGCTGAATCCAGCGCCGAGGTGGCCTCGTCGAAGATCAACACCGGCGGGTTCTTGAGCAGCGTGCGGGCAATGGCCACGCGTTGCTTTTCGCCGCCCGACAGCTTCAAACCGCGCTCGCCGACCATGGTGTCGTAGCCCTTGGGCGTGCTGCTGATGAAGTCGTGGATGTGGGCCGCCGCCGCAGCGGCTTCGACCTCGGCCCGGGTGGCACCGACACGGCCGTAGGCGATGTTGTATTCGACCGTGTCGTTGAACAGCACGGTGTCCTGCGGCACGATGCCGATGGCCGCGCGCAGGCTGCCTTGCGTGACCGAACGCAGCTCTTGCCCGTCAATGGTGATGGCCCCGCTGTTGATGTCGTAAAAGCGATAGAGCAAGCGCGCCAATGTGCTTTTGCCCGCGCCCGACGGGCCGACCACCGCCACCGTCTTGCCCGGCGGGATGTCGAAGCTCACGTCGTGCAGGATGGGCCGGCCACCTTGTTGCCCGCCTTCGGCTCGGTCATAGGCAAAACTGACATGCTCGAAGCGCACATGCCCTTCGGTCACCACCAGCGGCTGCGCGCCGGGCACGTCATCGACCTCACGGTTGCGGTCGAGCAGCGTGAACATCTTGTCCAGGTCGGTCAGGCTCTGCTTGATCTCGCGGTAGATCACGCCCAGAAAGTTCAGCGGGATGTACAGCTGGATCATGAAGGCATTCACCATCACCAGGTCGCCCAGCGTCATGCGCCCTTCGGCCACGCCCAGGGTGGCGCGGTACAGCATGGACACCAATGCGGTGGCGATGATCACCTGCTGCCCGGTGTTCAGCAGGCTCAGCGTGGTCTGGCTTTTCAGGCTGGCGCGGCGCAGCTTTTCCAGGTTCTCGTCATAGCGGCGGGCTTCGAAGTCTTCGTTGTTGAAGTACTTCACCGTTTCGTAATTCAGCAGGCTGTCGATGGCGCGGCTGTGGGCCGTCGAATCCAGCTCGTTCATCTGCTTGCGGAATTGCGTGCGCCACTCCGTCACTGTGATGGTGAAGGTGATGTAGAAAACCAGCGCGGCGATGGTGATCCAGGCGAACCAGGCGTCGAACTTCACGGCCAGCAGTGTCAGCACCAGCGTCACCTCGATCAGCGTGGGCACGATGCTGTACAGCGAATACGAGATCAGCGAATGCACGGCCCGCGTGCCGCGTTCGATGTCGCGCGTCATGCCGCCGGTCTGGCGTTCCAGGTGGAAACGCAGGCTCAGGGCATGCAAATGGCGGAACACCTGCAGGCTGATGCTGCGCGCCGTGCCTTCGGTGGCTTTCGCGAAAGTCAGTTCACGCAATTCGGTGAAAAGTGAAGTGGACAGTCGCAAGGCACCGTAAGCCACCACCAGACCCACCGGCACCACCAGCAGCGCTTGCGGGTCGCCCGGCTTGAGGGCCAGCGCATCGACCAGGTTCTTCAGCAGCAGCGGCACGCCCACGTTGGCCACCTTGGCCATCACCAGAAAGCCCAGCGCCAGGCCGACGCGCCAACGGTAGCGCCACAGGTAGGGCAGCAATTTGGCCAGCGTGCCCCAGTCGGAGCGCGGCGGCACGGTCGCGCCGGCTGCGGAGAGGGCGGGGGCAGGCGGTACAGTGGCTAGAGAACGCATGC
>JANMZP010000265.1:0-2991 GCA_031383435.1 Betaproteobacteria bacterium
CTTCCCCACCCACAGCAGCCAGGCCGAAGGCCTGACCCGTTTGCTCGAACGCCTGCGCGCCCGCCTGGGCGACGCCCAGGTGCAGCGCCTGGAGGCCGTGGCCGACCACCGCCCCGAATGCGCCAGCCGCAGCGTGCCGGCCCACGGTGCCATCGGCCGGCCCACGCCGCGCGCGTCGGGTGTACCGGGTGCGCCGGGTGCGCCATCCAGGGCCCCGTCAACCCTGCCACTGCACCGCCCCACCTGGCTGCTGCCCGAACCGCTGCCGCTGGCTGCGCGCGGCGCGTTGCCGCTGCTGCAAGGCCGGCCGCTGCAGTTGCTGAGCGGCCCCGAGCGCATCGAATCGGGTTGGTGGGACAGCCAGCCCGTGGCGCGCGACTACTTCATCGCGCAAACCGACGACGGCTCGCTGGTCTGGGTCTACCGCGCCCGCGTGCCGGGGCTGCCGGGCGATGTTGACTGGCACCTGCAGGGGCGCTTTGCCTGAGGCGCTCCGGCGGTGCCGCCAGCCAAGCGCTGGATACTCGCGGACTTGATGAACACCACCTCGAACCGGCTGACGCGCGAATTTCAACGGCTCTACGGCCCTATCGACGCAGCGCCGCCAGGCCCGCAAGGCGGCGTGCGCGCCCTGGTGCTGGAAGTGGCGCGGCCGGCTGAATGGCGGCCGCTGGCGGCGGTCTGGAAAGGCGTGCAGGCCGACCTGGGCCTGCCGGCACCGGCCATCGCCGCCAATGGCGCAGACGGCCTGCAGCTGTGGTTCTCACTGGCCGAGCCGCTGGACCCCGAGCCGGCCCGCCGCTTTCTGGACGCCTTGCGCCTGCGCTACCTGGCCGACGTACCGCTGCACCGCGTGGCCCTGACGGCCGCGACGGTGCCCCCGGCGCTGCCCGCTCAGCAGCCAACCGACGGCCGGTGGTCGGTCTTCCTGGCCGCCGACCTGGCGCCGATGTTCGAAGAATCGCCCTGGCTGGACGGGGCGCCCACAGAAGAAGGCCAGGCCGAGCTGCTGGGCCGGCTGGCCAGCATCGCCGCTGCGCCCTGGGCCGCAGCGCAAGCGTTGTTGCAGGTGCAGACGCCGTCGCCGCCCCAGCCCCAGCCTCAGCCCCAGTCGCATTCGATGCCTGCTGCGCCCGCCGAAGCCGCAACCGCCTCGACAGGGCCGCCAGCTGCGGGCGCCGCGCACGCGGCCGCGCAAGACTTCCTGCTGACGGTGATGCGCGACGAAACCGCCGCGCTGGCGCTGCGCGTCGAGGCCGCCAAGGCCTTGCTGGCGGGCGGGCCGAGCCGGTAGCCGCCGGGCCTCAGGCGGCCGACTGCTGCCGCCGTTCCCAGGCCTCGATCAGGTCCAGCTGCAGCAGCGTCAGCCCGATGTCGTCCAGGCCCTGCAGCAGCGCTTGGCGCTGCGCGGCGGGCAGGTTGAAGGGCAGGTGCAGACCGTCGGGCCCGCGGATGTCGCAGGCCGTCAGGTCCACGGTGAAGGGTGCCTGCCCGTCGCAGGCTTGCGCGGCGGCCATCAGCGTTTGCAGGGCACCGGCTTGCAGGGCAATCGGCAGCACGCCGTTCTTCAGGCAGTTGTCGACGAAGAACTCGGCCGGGCGCTGGCCGATGACGCAGCGCACCCCGAAGGCCTGCAGCGCCCAGACGGCGTGCTCGCGCGAACTGCCGCAGCCGAAGTTGCTGCCGACCAGCAGGATCGGTGCCGCCCGGAAAGCCGGGCGTTCCAGCACGAATTCGGCCACGCGGCTGCCGTCCGGCCGGCGCCGCATGTAGGCCAGCAGGCCCTCGCCCAGGTCGGCATGCAGGTCCTTCAAGTAAGGCGACGGGATGATCTGGTCGGTGTCGACGTCGTCCAGCGGCAGCGGTGCGGCGGGACCGGTGACGGTGGTGAAGGGCTTCATGCGGAGGCCCCGTTCGGTGCCCCGTTCGGCCCTGCTGCCGGTGCCCCGCCCGGTGCCCCGTCGGGGGCCCACAAGCGCACATCGACGATGTGCCCGGCCAGCGCCGCCGCAGCGGCCATCGCCGGCCCGACCAGGTGCGTGCGCACGCCGCGGCCCTGGCGGTTTTCGAAATTGCGGTTGGTGGTGGACAGGCAGCGTTCGCCGGGCGCGGCGATGTCGCCATTCGCACCGGCGCACATCGAACAGCCCGAGGCATGCCACTCGAAGCCGGCGTCGGTGAAGACCTGCGCCAGGCCTTCGCGTTCGGCCTGCCGCTTCACGCTGTTCGAGCCGGGCACGACGGCGGCGCGCACGCCCGGCGCCACCCGCCGGCCGCGCACCAGCGCGGCGGCCTCGCGCAGGTCGCTCAGGCGGGCGTTGGCGCACGAACCGATGAACACGCGCTGCACCGCCACGCCCAGCAAAGACTGACCGGGCTGCAGCCCCATGTAGGCCAGCGCGCGGTCCAGGCGCTCGCGGCCGGCTGGGGGCCCGGTGTCGGCGGTCGGCAGCGACTCGTCGATGTTGATGGTCTGTGACGGGTCGATGCCCCAGGTGATCTGCGGGGCGATGGTCGAGCAGTCGATGGCGAGTTCCTCGTCGAAGTGTGCGTCGGCGTCACTGCGCAGCGCGCCCCACGATGCGGCCCGCGTGGCCCAGTCCGCGCCGCCGGGCGGCGTGGCATGGGCTTGCAGCCAGGCCAGCGTGCGGGCGTCGGGCGCGATGACGCAGGTGCGCGCGCCCCACTCGATGGTCATGTTGCACAGGGTCATGCGGCCTTCCAGACCCATCGCCTCGACGACCGGCCCGGCGTACTCGACCGCGTAGCCGCGTCCGGCTTCGATGCCCAGCGTGCGGATCAGGTGCAGCGCCGCGTCTTTCGCGCCCACACCGGGGCCGAGCCGGCCTGCCAGCCGCAGCCGCAACTGCCGGGGCTTGGCGAGGGCCATCGTCTGGGTGCACAGGATGTGCACCAGTTCCGAGGTGCCGCAGCCGAAGGCCAGGCAGCCCAGGGCGCCCACCGTGGAGGCATGGCTGTCGGGGCAGGCCA
>JANMZP010000271.1:0-22920 GCA_031383435.1 Betaproteobacteria bacterium
GTGATCCAGGCCACGATCAGGCCCAGCCAGCGGAACTTCCAGATCCCGCGCAGCGTGATCGAGACTTGTTGAAGAAATTCTTGCATGCGGCGATGGCGGCTCGGGTTGGCAGGGCGGGCGGCGGCGGGGCCAGACGGCCCAGAGTCGGACCCTCAGCCGGGCCCTGTGCGCAGCGTCTAAAAGAAGCTCTGCGGGATGATGAGGATGTCGCCCGGGCGCATGTCGACGTTGGCCGACACATCGCCACGGCGAATCAGGTCTTTCAGCCGCACGGTGTAGGGCTTGTTGCCCTCAGAGCCGCGCAGGATGGTGGCGCGGTTGCCGTCGGCGAAGTCGGTCAGGCCGCCCACGGCGATCATCACGTCGAGCAAGCTCATCTTCTGCTTGTAGGGCAGGAACTGCGGCTTGGCGGCTTCGCCCACTACCCGAATCTGTTCGCTGTACGGGCCCACGAAACCGGTCACGATGACCGTGACGATGGGGTCGCGCACATAGGTGGACAGCTTCTTCTCGACATCGCGTGCCAACTGGGTGGGCGTCTTGCCCTGCGCCACCAGTTCTTCCACCAGCGGGGCGGAAACCTTGCCGTCGGGGCGCACCGGCACCGACATCGACAGCTCGGGGTTGCGCCAGACGATGATGTTGAGGTTGTCACCCGCGCCGATCACATAGCTGTAGTCCGCCGTTTCGCTGCCCGCTGCGGGCAAGCTGCCCGTGGGCGCGGACGCGCAGGCCGCCAAGCCGCCGACCGCCAGAGCGGCGAACACGGCGCGGGCGGCTCGGGTGAAGGTGATCGAAGAGATCAGGGAAAACGGCGTGGATCGCATGAAAGCTCCTGTCGTGCCTGGGATGTCGGCCCGTGGGACACGAATCTGTAGTCGGTGTGTGCGCAAAGCTGCCGCTAACAAAGCAAAGGCCGCTAACGCTGGACGATCATGGCACAGCAGTTGCCGATGGCCGTGCCCCTCACTTGCGGCGGCAGCTTGGACGCTCACATTTTTCACGCTCGCGGGGCGGCTGCGCCGATGTCATCCGGCACCCCGCCGACGAGACCCTGAAGAGCAATCCGCCTGGCGCTTGGCTTCTACCCCGTGCCGATGACCCGGCGGACGTCGAACTTTTTTACACCGGCCGATCGGCCACCGTTGCGTCTTGTTGCAGCTCGAGTCGATTGCACCCCCTATTTCGGGGGTGTCGGAGCCGCGAACGAGCCATTTACCAACCGCCAATGGTTTGAATGCAGATTTTTTTTCATTCTTTCATTAACGAAATCGTCCATATACGTCCTGTGCATCGATCGAAGCGGCGAAGTTGGCAGGGGCCGCTGAAACCGGGCACACGCATTGCAAGCGACTGGTCAAGCCGCCGGTGGGTGGTGTGCAACAAAGCCTCACAGTCCTTTTGGAGTTCCATACCATGCGCAAAATTCTTGCCCTTTCCGCCGCGATCGCTTCCGCCTTCGCTATGAACGTCGCCCAAGCCGACATCATCCTGATCGACGACTTCAACTCGCCGGCCGGCGTGGCGTCCATCACCGACACCACCGTTGGCGGCCCGGTCGTTTCGATGACCCACGCCATCCCGAACGGCCCCGGCTTGAGCCTGGCTTCCAGCCGCACCATCACCGTCAACCAGACCAACCACGCTTCGACGCTGGCTTCGGCTGGTATCACCGCCACGGTCGGCGGCGGTGCCACCGGTGTTTTGGACGTCAGCGTTGCCACCCGCACCAACGGCGATGCCACGGTGGCCTGGACGATCCCGGCTTTCACGGTCAACACCCCGGCCACCTACTTCTTCGACGTGCTGTTCTCGGCCCAGGGCACCACCTCCAGCGTGTCGGTGCCGAACAAGCTGGATTTCACGTTCACTGGCGGCCTGGGTTCCTTCAACCTGATTGACCAGTTCATCGGTGCGGTCAGCAGCGCCACCCCGGTGCAGTTCGCCCTGTCGAACGCCGACGCTGCGAAGCTGGCCGGTGGCGGCACGCTGAGTCTGCTGTTGAGCGGTGGTGACGCCTGGAACCTGGTGCTGGACTCGTTCGCCATCAGCATCCCTGAGCCGACGTCGCTGGCCCTGGTTGGCCTGGCCCTGGTTGGCGCTGGCGTGGTTTCGCGCCGCCGCAAGGCCTGATCGGCTGTTCGGGCCTGGCCACCGCTGGGTCTGTCACCGTCAAAACGCCCTGGTCTTCCAGGGCGTTTTTATTTTTGTGCAGCGCCGTTTTTGCAGCGCCACTCGTGCCGTGCCGTTTGTGCCCTGCCGTTTGCGCCCCGCCGTTTGCGCCCCGCCGTTTCTGCCTTGCCTTTTTTGCCGTGCCGTTCTTGCGGCGCAAGCGCCAGCCTGACGGGCCAGGCCTCTGCAGGCGCTGCGCGCCGCAGTCGTTCAAGCCAGTTGCTGCGCCTTGTCGGCCGGCGATTTGCCCAGCCCCAATGCCTTGATCGTCAGGTGCCGGGCCAGCAACAGCGGTGGCATGCGCATCGCCGTGGCACGCACATACAGCGCGAAGCGCGCCAGGGGTGTCCAGATGTCGGCGGTGGTCGGGTGCGGCGCGCACAACAGCCGGCGCCAGGCCGCTTGCATCAAACCCTGCCACATAAAAGAAGGGCCCCAGGCGGCAAGGGCCGACAGGGTGTCGGCGGGCACGGGCGTGGCCAAGATTTCGCTCGCATTGCGCAAGCCATGGAACAGGGCCCGCTGCAAACCCAGCGCCTCAGCGCGATTCACCAGCCGGTGCCAGAAATCGGCCTCGCTGCTGAAATACCGCAGCAACTGGTCGATGTCGGCCAGGTCGCGCAGCCCGTGGCTGAGTTCTTCGTTCAGGAACAGGTGCACCATGCTGTGCAGCACCATGTCCACCGGTGCCAGCACGGCGAAACCGCTGCCATCGGGCAGGGCTTGCGCAGCGGCCCACAAGCGCGACACGTCGGCCCGCCAGCGTGCGGTTTCGGGCGAAATGGCATGGTGCACATCGATCGCCGATTGCCGCCGGATGTGAACCATCGGCGGCAATTCGTGCATCCATTCGCGGTAGTAACGCTGGTCATAGGCCGAGGTGTGCGTACCGATCCAGCCGTGGCGCAGCAGTTCGGCCTCGACATCACGCAGGCGCGCCTTGGGCACCAGGATGTCCACGTCGGAAAAGAAGCGGCCTTGCGCCGCGGGCAAGCCGGCCGCCACATAGGCCGCGCCTTTGAGCAGCAGCACCGGCATGCCCAAGCCGGCCAGTGCATGCCGGATGTGCACCAGTTCGCGTTCGACCTGCGCCGTGTGCGAACGCATCAGGCGGCGCGTGCCTGCCAGGTAGTCAGCCAGACCCGGTGGCAGATGCGGCGTCAGGCCGTGCGCCTCAACCAGCACCGCCAGGCGGCCCAGCAGGTCAGCGGCCTGCGCCTGGCGCAGCAGCAGATCAAACTGGCGCGGCGTCCAACTGCGCAAACAGCCGGGGTCGCGCAGCATCTGGATCACAAGGTCACGGTCTGGAGCTGGGGCTGTCATGCCGCGCATTCTCTGCGCCCTGCGCGGCCAGCCTGTCGAACAAGGTCACGGCCTCGTCGAGTTGGCTGTAGCTGAAGTCGTAGCACGCGCAGTTGTCGATCAAGGCCGCCATGGCCGCGAAACCTTCCCGGCCATGCACGGCGTAGTTGAAAGTCTGGCCCATCAGCTTCATGAAGGCCTGGGCAGGCGGCACAGGCGTCAGCACGGCAGGCGCATCGGCACGGTAAGTGGGAAAGATGAGCCACGCCGGACGCGCGGGCGCCGCGATGTGCGCCAGTGCGTCGGCTGGCGGACGGACATGCGCAACCGAGCCCTTCAGCGTGTCGTGCACCACGTCGCCAAAAGCGGCTTCGGGCGCAAACTGCCGGATCACGTCGATGGACCGATTCTTCAGGCTGATCGGCCGCGGGTTGGGCACCAGCAAACCCGAGGCCGGGTCGAGCAAGGCCAATTCGTCAGACAGCAAACGCCAGCCGCGAAAAGCCAGACCCGCGCACAAGGTGCTTTTGCCCGAACCCGAAGGTGCCGGCATGATCACCGCGCGCCCGCCTTTTTCCAGCACCGCGCTGTGCATCGTCAAGAACTGGTTGCACAGCGTGTACATGCACCAGTTCAAGCCCCATTCCAACAGCGGGAAGCCCTGGTCGCCGGGAAGCGGCGTGAACGGTGCGTGCCCGTCATATTCGAAGACCACCTGCTGGCCGAACCAGCGCCGCAAACTGGCCGGGCGACTGACGCTGACGTGGAAATGCGCGAAGGCGTCGTCAGACAAAAGTGGGTGTTGCGCGTAATGCAGGCTCACACCCTGCACCACCGCTTCCAGCCGCGAATGGATGCGTGCAACCACCGGACCGGTGCGCAGCAACACGCCAGGGCCGGCCATGGCTCGGCGCAATTCAGCCATCGGGATGTCGGCAACGATCAAGCGGGCAAGCGTTGCACGACGCCGATGTGATGCAGGTAGTTCAGCGCTTCTTGCAGCGCGATCAAGTCGGCTTGGTCTTCCTGGACAGACAGGGCAGGCAGGCTCGAATCCTCGGACATCTTGTTCAGCCAATCGGGCGCACTGCGCATGGTGCCGGGGTGTTCCAGCAACAAGGCCAGCGTTCCACTCTGCGCAGGCAACAGGGCATGGGTCTCGCCGGTGGCCATGACATACAGGACGATGTCGTCACCCCACTGCCGTCTGTCAAAAGCCGCCGGCTGAGCGACACCCCACTTTGGCTGTGCAGTGGCAGCCGTCTCCACGCAGCGTCAGGGGCCTGAAAACGTCTGGAGCAGCCAGAGGTTGGTCAGTTGCTGAGTCCAAGGCGTCCCGCCGGCGATCGGTGTGTAGCTTCCGGCAAGGGCCTGCGGGAAGATCGTGGCCAACCCGGCCTGCGTGGTCACCGTCGCCGGGGTGCCGCCAGCCAGCACGTTCAACATCGCCGCTGCAAAGCTGCGGACCATGGCTTCTGTCTGGGTGTAGGGCGCTGCGGCGCTCACGATGTCGAGGAGCAAAGGAGCCGTGTTGCTGCGGAAGGTGACGCCTGTGGGGTAGTACGTGCTGAACAGTGCCGTGGCTTTGGGCACCGGCCACACCGCGCCGTCTTTCCAGGATGCCGGCCCGACGCCCTGGCAGGTTTGCAGCGGCGCTCCGCTGGTCGCGACACCCGCCACGGTCGCAGCAGCCACCGAGGCGAAAGACGAGGCCGACCGGCAAGTGACTGGCGTCGTGGAGCCGTAAGCCCGCACCGGTGCGCTGACGATCGTCAGCAGGGCCGGCGACGCCCCCAATCCAGCCTGCAGCAAGCGCCGACGCGATGACGACTTCGGCACCACCGGGCTGACGCCCGCTGCCTCCGATAGGTCCAATTTCTTGTCGGTATCCATGGTCTCGCCTTGTTGCTAGTGCCTGCCAAGTATAGGTAGGAGGGACCTGCCATCGGACCCTCAGTCACGGGGGCGGCATGTGCTGATTTCACGCCAGCACACAGGTCCTGAATGGCAACCGGCAGACATCGCCAGCAGGCTCCGAACGGCCAACGATCAAAGGTGTGGAGGATTGGGCGGGACCGGGCTTGGCTTGCGAGCCTTGCGTCGATATGGACACCGAACACCGCTAAGCTATTTCAGTGATCAACCTGCAGCCCTGCCGCCGCCCAGCCGCCCCCCCGAACACGGGGATTGCTGCGGTCTTTGGCGGCCACTTACATTCGGCTACACAAGGCGGGCTGGACTGCACCTTGACCACAGCATGGCCTACAGCCCGCTCTGCAGAAGCAGGCAGGTGGCCGTTGGCGCAGTCCTCGAATGCAGTGCTCGATGCACGACCTCCAACATGATCCGTATATTCAGCCATTACGTGCACGGTGCAGCGCTTCGCGGCATGCTGTTTGACATCGGGCTCGTGTTGATGGTCGCGATCATCGCGGTCGGTTTCCAGGTCGGCAGCGTGGGCCAGGCGTTTCCGCTGGCCGGCACCCACGTGGTGTCATTCGCGGCCTGCCTGTTCGTGATCAACAGCGCCTCGGGTCTGTACGAAGCGACTCAGGTGGCCACGCCCGCGCGGTCGGTCACGCGGGCCATCCTGGTCTTGCTGGTGGCACTGCCGCTGGCCTATTCGATCTTCGGGCTGCTGCCGGCGTCTTTCGCGCACCGCCACACCGTGCAGTTGTCGATGATGGCCGGCGTGGCCGCGTTGGTGATGCGCCGCGCCTACCTGTCGCACTCGTCGGCGGCCGCTGCGGGTCGCACGCGGATCCTGATTTACGGCGCTGGCCCGGCCGCGCTGGTGGTCGGCGACACGCTGCGGGCTGCCGACCCCAATGCCCTGATCGTCGGCTATGTCTCGGGTCCGAACGAACGCGAACCCGCCGTGCCGTTGGGCGAAATTCTGGCGCTGCAAGGCACCCTGCCCGACATGGCCCGCAAGCTGGGCGTCGACGAAATCGTGGTGGCATTGACGGAGCGCCGCTCCGGCAGCATGCCCTTGCGCCAACTGCTCGACTGCAAAGCCTCGGGCACCAAGGTCTATGACCTGAACACCCACTTCGAGAAGACGCTGGGTCAGATCCGCGTGGACTACCTCAGCGCCAGTTGGTTGATCTTTGGAGACGGCTTCAACCAGGGCGCGTGGCGCACCGCCGTGAAGCGCGTCTTTGACATCTTTTGCGCATCGCTCCTGATCGTGGTCGGCCTTCCGGTGATGGCCGCCGCGGCCCTTTGCATCAAGTTCGAAAGCCGGGGCCCGATGCTGTACCGGCAAGAGCGCGTGGGCCAGAACGGCCGCACCTTCAGCATCGCCAAATTCCGCAGCATGCGCACCGACGCCGAGAAAGACGGCAAACCGGTTTGGGCCGCCGCCAACGACAACCGCGTGACCCGTGTCGGCGCGATCATCCGCCGCCTGCGCATCGACGAGTTGCCACAACTGTTCAATGTGCTGCGCGGCGACATGAGCCTGGTCGGCCCGCGCCCGGAACGGCCCTTTTTCGTCGAGCAGTTGACGCAGGAGATTCCGTTTTACGCGCTGCGCCACAGCGTCAAGCCCGGCGTCACCGGCTGGGCCCAGGTGCGCTACCCTTACGGAGCCACCGTGGAAGACTCCCAAGAGAAGCTGCAATTCGACCTCTACTACGTCAAGAACCACACGCTGTTCCTGGACCTGGTCGTCCTGATGGAAACCGTGGGCGTCGTGCTCACCGGCAAGGGCGCGCGCTGATTCCCGCAGCGCTGCAGGCCCGCGCATGAGCACGGCCGCAGTCGATGTTGCCGATTTCGGCTACGCCCTGGCGGCGCTGACCTACGGCGGTTTCGCGGTCTATCTGTTCGTCTCCAAGCGCTTGCAGCGCGCCGATCCGGCATCTGCACGCGCCTTCATCGCCGCATTGGCCACCACCACCCTGTGGGCCGTGCTGGCGGGCCTTGCCGACAACGTTGCGGTGCCCGCCGCGCGCCCTTCGGCCGCGCTCTTCGACCTGCTGCGCTACGGTGCCTGGTTCGCCTTCCTGCTGACTTTCCTGCGTCAGAACCCCGGCTCGCAATTGGCCCCTTCCGGGCAGTTTCTGCGTTGGGGTGCGGCGGCCGGTGTGGCCACCGGGGTCTTGCTGCTGGGGCTGCGGGTCTGGCAGGGTGCGGGCGACGCCGAACCCTCGCGGGCGCAATTGGCGCTGGCGCTTTCGCTCCCGGTTTTCGGCCTGCTGATGGTGGAACAGCTGTTCCGCAACCTGGGCGAAGACACCCGCTGGAACGCCAAGCCGGTGTGCCTGGGCCTGTGCTGTGTATTTGCCTTTGACATCTACTTGTACGCCGAAGCACTGCTCTTCGGTCGTTTCGATGCCGATGCCTTCAGCGTGCGCGGTGCCGCCCACGCGATGGCCATTCCCTTCCTGTTCGTGGCCGCGCGGCGCAGCACCAACTGGATCGTCAAATTGCAAGTCTCGCGCACCGCCGCCTTCTATTCCGCCACCCTGATATTGGCCGGTGCCTACCTGCTCTTCATGGCCGCCGTCGGCTACTACGTGCGCTACTTCGGCGGCGACTGGGGCCGCGCGCTGCAACTCGGCATGCTGATGGCCGGACTGGCCTTTCTGGGCATGCTGGTGTTTTCGGGCGCGATGCGGTCGTGGCTGCGCGTTTTCGTGGGCAAGCACTTCTTCAGTTATCGCTATGACTACCGCGAAGAATGGCTGCGCTTCACCGCCATGCTGTCGTCCAAGCGGTCACCGCAAGAGATGGGCGAACAGATCGTGCGCGGCCTGGCCAAGCTGGTGGAAAGCCCGAACGGCAGCCTGTGGACGCGCAACGGTGCCGAAGGTGCTGAAGGCGAGTTCTCGGAATCAGCGGCCTGGAACATCCCGCGGTCGACCGCGAATGAGGCCGTCGATTCGGCGCTGTGCCGCTTTCTGCAGGAACAGGGCTGGGTCATCGACCTGGACGAATTCCGCGCCTCGCCCAAACGCTACGGCACGCTGGCCCTGCCCACCTGGCTGCTGGCCAAGCCCAACGGCTGGCTGGTGGTGCCGCTGCTGGCTGGCGACGAACTGCAAGGCTTCGTGGTGCTGGCCCGCCCGCTGACGCCGATCAGCATCAACTGGGAGGTGCTGGACCTGATCAAGACCGCCGGCCGCCAGGCTGCGGGGTATCTGGCGCAGATGCAGGCCACCGAAGCCCTGCTGGAGGCCCGCAAGTTCGAGGCATTCAACCGGATGTCGGCCTTCGTCGTGCACGACCTGAAGAACATCGTCGCGCAACTGTCCTTGATGTTGAAGAATGCAGAGCGTCTGCACGACAACCGCGAGTTCCAGCAAGACATGTTGTTGACCGTCGAAAGTTCGCTTGAAAAGATGCGCCGGCTGATGCTGCAATTGCGCGAAGGGGCCACGCCGCCTGGCGGCAGTCGGGGCGTTGAATTGGTGCCCATCGTGCGCCGCCTGGCGGCCAGCGTGACGGCGCAGGGGCGCACGCTGGAAATCACCGAACTCGAACGCCTGGCCACGCGCGGCCACGACGACCGACTGGAACGCGTGGTGGGGCATCTGGTGCAGAACGCGCTGGACGCCACACCCGCTGCCGGCCGCGTGTGGATACAGGTCACGCGTTATAGCGGCCAGGTTCAATTGCAGGTCGGCGACACCGGTGCCGGCATGAGCGAAGACTTCGTGCGCAACAAGCTTTTCCGGCCCTTCAACACCACCAAGCACAGCGGCATGGGCATCGGCACTTACGAGAGTTTTCAGTACATCCGCGAATTGGGCGGCACCATGCAGGTTGACAGTCAGCCTGGCAGCGGCACCACCATCACGGTGTTGCTGCCGCTGTTCGAAACCCAGCGCGGTTCCGACCTGATGCAACAGGGGCCGCGATGAGTTCGGGCATGTCACCGCTGCTGATTGTCGAAGACGACCTGGCGCTGCAAAAGCAGATCAAGTGGGCGCTGGACCGCTTCGAGACGGTCACCGCCAGCGATCGCGAAAGCGCGCTGCTGCAGTTCCGCCGCCACCAGCCGGCCGTCGTCACCATGGACCTGGGCCTGCCGCCCGACCCCGATTCGGTGTCCGAGGGCTTCAAGCTGCTGGAGCAGATGCTGGCCATCGACCCAACAGCCAAGGTCATCGTGCTGACCGGCCAGAACGACCAGACCCATGCGCTGCGCGCCGTGGCCCTGGGTGCCTACGATTTCCTGGCCAAGCCTTTCGACCCCGATGTGCTGACGCTGACCATCGAACGCGCCTGGCGTTTGTACGAACTGCAAGCCGAGAACCGCCGCCTGCAGTCGCTGCACCAACCCGACGCGCTGTCGGGCCTGATCACCCGCGACGCCGACATGATGCGCATTGCGCGCACCATCGAACGCGTGTCGTCCAGCAACGCCACCGTGCTGCTGCTGGGTGAAAGCGGCACCGGCAAGGAAGTGCTGGCGCAAGGCGTGCACACGGCCAGCAAACGCACCGGGCGCTTCATTGCCATCAACTGTGCGGCCATTCCCGAGAACCTGCTGGAAAGCGAACTCTTCGGCTACGAGAAAGGTGCCTTCACCGGTGCCACCAAGACCACGCCCGGCAAGTTCGAGACGGCCAACGGCGGCACCTTGATGCTGGATGAAATCGGTGACCTGCCGCACACGCTGCAGGCCAAGCTCTTGCGCTTCCTGCAGGAACGCACAGTCGAGCGTTTGGGCGGACGCAGTGAGATTCCGGTGGACGTGCGCGTCGTGGGTGCCACCCACCAGGACCTGAAAGCGTTGATCGCACAGGGCCGTTTCCGCGAAGACTTGTACTACCGGCTGGCTGAGATCGTCATCAACATCCCGCCGCTGCGCGCTCGCAATGGCGACGCCGCACTGCTGGCCCACGCCTTCGTGCGGCGCTACGCGCAAGAACAACGCCGGCCCGGTCTGACCTTCTCGGACGATGCCATCCGCGCCATCGAACAGAACCCCTGGCAGGGCAATGTGCGCGAGCTGCTGAACGCCATCAAGCGCGCGTCCATCATGTCCGAGAGCGACCGCTTGACCTGCGAAGACCTGGGCCTGCCGTCACCGGCCGGCGAGGAAAGCAGCGAGCATTCCGATCTGGATTTGCGCACCGTGCGCGAGGCCGCCGAACGCCAGGCCATCGTCGCGGCCCTGGCGCGCAGCAATGGCAACATCGTTCGGGCGTCGGAACTGCTGGGTGTCAGCCGGCCCACGCTGTATGACCTGATGAAGCGCTTGTCGATCAAGTAAACAACTGGCGCACCGCGACCAGTCACAGGGGAAGAATCGAATGAAGTGCATCCAGCTTGAATGGCGTCGCCGACCGCAGCACGCGCTGGCCCTTGCTGCCTTGCTTGTCCTGGCCGCCTGCGGCCAGGACAAGCCGCAGGCTCTGGTTGATGGCGGCAAGGCGGCCATCGCCAAGGCCGACTACAAGACGGCGGTCATTCAGCTCAAAACGGCACTCCAGAAAGAGCCGGAATCGGTGTCCACCCGGGTGCTGTTGGGGCAAGCCTTGTTTGGTGCCGAAGACTACCCGGGCGCGGCCGTTGAGTGGGCCAAGGCGCTGGACCAGGGCGCTGACGCCGACGCGGTGGTGCCCGATCTGGCGCGCGCGCTTTTGAAGGCCGGCGAGCACAAGAAGCTGGTCGCGCTGTATGCGAACACCACGCTGAAGAACCCTGATCGGCAGGCTCTGCTGAAAGCCACGGTATCCAGCGCCTGGGCGGCGCTGGGCGATTCCGCGAAGTCGGCCGCCGCACTGGACGCCGCGCTGGCCGCATCCCCTGACCAACCGCAAGTGGCCATGCTCAGGGTGCGTCGCCTGGCCATCGAGCAAAAGCTGCCGGAAGCGCTGGCCGTGATCGAGAAGCTGTTGGCCCGCGACGCCAAACAACCTGAAGCCTGGGTGCTCAAGGCCGACCTGCTGGGCATGATGGGCCAAAGCGCCGATGTCTCAGACGCCGCCTTTCGCGAGGCTCTGGCACTGGACAAGGCCAACGTGCCGGCCCATTTTTCGCTCATCAATTCGATGCTGCGCAAGCCCGACCTGCCAGCCGCCAGGAAACAGGCCGAGGCCTTCAAGGCGGCACTGCCGACGCACCCGTTGAACCTGTTCGTCGAAGCGCAACTGGCCTACGCCGACGGCAACTACACCAAGGCGCGCGATCTGGCCCAGCAACTGATGCGCCAGTCGCCCAACAACGTGGGCATCTTGCAGTTGGCAGCGGTCATTGCCGCGCAATCGCGCGAATGGGCGCAGGCCGAAACACATTACACCAAGGCCTTGCAAATCGACCCCGCATTGAGCTCCGCGCGGCGCGGCCTGGCGCAGGTCTACATCGCACTGGGGCAACCGACCAAGTCGCTGCAGACCCTCAAGCCGCTGCTGGCCGGCCAGGGCAATGAAGGGCGCGAGGCCGAGACCTTGTCGCTGGCGGGCGAGGCCGAACTGGCGCTGGGCGACGCCGAGGCCGCCGAAACCTATTTTTCACGCGCCGCCAAGATCAAGCCCGACGACACGGCGGTGAAGACGGCGCTGGCCATGGCCCACATGTCGCGTGGCGACACGGGCACGGCGTTCGCTGAACTGAACTCGGCGGCGGCCGCGTCGCCGTCCATCATCGCCGAGCTGGCGCTGTACAGCGCCCGCCTGAAGCGGCGCGAATATGACGCTGCGTTGGCGGCCGTCGACCTGATCGCCAAGAAGCAACCCAAGAACGCCGAAGTCCTGGGCATGCGCGGCCGCGTCTACCTGGCACGGCAAGACCTGGTGAAGGCACGCAAGGCCTTTGAAGAACAGGCCAAGGCCGAGCCGACCTTGTTTTCGGCGGTGTCCAACCTGGCCGCACTGGACGTTCTGGAACGCAAGCCCGAAGCCGCCCGCAAGCGCCTGGAAGCGCAAATCGAGGCCGATCCGAAGAACGTGTACGCGCTGCTGATGCTGGCCGGCCTGCGGGCCGAAACCGGCGCACCGGTGGACGACGTGAAAAAGCTGCTGGCCAGTGCCATCCAGGCCGCGCCGCAGTCGCCCAGCCCGCGCATGGAGCTGATTGCGCTGACCCTGCGCAAGCGCTTGTACAAGGAAGCGTTGGTGGCGGCGCAAGAAGCCGCCGCCGCCATGCCCAACGACCCCTACGTGATGGACGCCGTGGGTCGCGCGCAGATGGAGGCCGGTGACGTCGAGCAGGCCATCAGCACCTTCCGCAAACTGGCCGGCACCGACGGCAAGTCGGGCGTCGCCTACACACGCCTGGCCGACATCTACAAAGCCACAGGCAAGCGCGAACAGGCCGAGGTGGCCTTGCGCAAGGCGCTCGACATCGAACCCGGCATGGTCCAGGCACAGCAGGCGCTGATCGACCTGCTGTTTGCGTCGAACCGCAAGGCCGACGCGCTGGAGCTCATCAAGCGCATGCAGCGCGACACGCCCAACCTGCCCGCGGGCTACAGCTTTGAGGCGGCCTACCAGCTCAAGCTGAACGCAGTGGACGCCGCCGTGGCGGCCTACCGCAGCGGGTTGGCCAAGACCGGAAACGCCGCGCTGGCGCTGGAATTGCACAGGCTGTATGCCCGCGCCGGGCGCCGCGACGATGCCGACCGCTTTGCCGCTGGCTGGCTCAAGGACCATCCGAAAGATGCGGCCTTCGAATACCAGATGGTCGAGACCGATATCGGCCGCAACGATCTGGAGAAAGCCGAAGTGCGGCTCTTGCGCCTGCAGGTCGACAACCCCGACAACGCGCTGGCGCTGAACAATCTGGCCTACGTGATGTTGATGCGCGGCAGGCCCGGCGCCCTGGTCTACGCCCAGAAAGCCGCCGAACTGGCCCCCGAAAGCGGTCGCGTGCTGGACACCCTGGCCACGGCCCTGGTCGCCGAGAAACTGTTCGACAAGGCGCTGGCTGCGCAAAAGCGCGCGGTTGAACGCACACCGCTGGACGACCCGATGCATCTTCGCTTGGCACAGATCGCCATCAAGGCCGGCGACAAGACGCTGGCCCGCACCGAACTCACCCGCCTGCAGGGCCTGGGAACCAAATTCAAGGCGCAAGACGAAGTCACGCGCCTGCTCAAAAACCTGTGATGCCATGACCCAACAGCCGATCCACCGGGCTCAGTCCCGCCGCATGCCCGTCACACTCACCGCTTTGTTGACAGCCATGCTGGTCGCCTGCAGCGGTGGCGGCACGGGCACCGAGCAGATCGCATCGGCCAAGTCTTTGCTGGAAAAGAAGGACAACAAGGCCGCAGTCATCGAGCTGAAGAACGCGCTCCAGAAGAACCCGAAATCGGCCGAGGCGCGCTACCTGCTGGGCAAGACGCTGCTGGAAAACGGCGACCCGGTGACGGCACTGGTCGAGTTGCAAAAGGCGCAGGAATTGCAGACCACCGACGAGTTGGTGATTCCGGAAATTGCCCGTGGCATGTTGATGGTGGGCGACGAGGCCAAGCTGCTGACCCAGTACGGCGGCTTGGTGCTGAAGGACGACGCAGCGGGCGCCGATCTGAAGACCTCGCTGGCCACGGCTTCTGCCGTCAAGGCCGACCTGCCCAGCGCCAAGCGTGCGCTGGACGAAGCGCTGCGCCTGAAGCCGGGCTACGCGCCGGCGCTCGTCATGCAAGCCCGCGTGGCCGCTTCCGAAGGCAACATCGACGCAGCGCTGACCCTGCTGAACCAGGTGATCGCGGCCGAGCCGGGCAACGAGCGCGCCGGCATCTTGAAGGGCGAATACCTGCTGCAGGCCAAGCGCGACCCCGAAGGTGCGCTGGCCGCCTACCGCCAGGTGCTGGCGGGCCGTGCGGGTTCCGTGGCGGCGCGCTCGGCGGTGGCCAATATCCTGTTCCAGCAGAAAAAAATGCCCGAAGCGCGGGCTGAATTCGAACTGCTGAAGAAGACCGCGCCCGAGCACCCGGAAACCCTGTTGCTGCAGGCCCAGCTGGCCTTTCTGGACGGTGACCTGAAGGCCACGCGGGAATTGACCGAACGCCTGCTGAAGGCCGCCCCAAACAATGTGCGCACGCTGGAATTGGCCGGTGCGGCCGAATTGCGCGGCAAGAACTACCTGCAGGCCGAAGCGCATCTGTCGCAGGCTCTGAAACTGGCACCTGGGCTGCTGCGCCCGCGCGTGCTGCTGGCGCAGGCTTTCCTGCGCTCGGGCCAGGCAGAAAAAAGCCTGCAGGTGCTGCAGCCGCTGCTGGACAGCAAAGAGGCCGACGCCACCAGCCTGTCGCTGGCCGGTGAGGCCTACCTGCAGACCGGCGACAACAAGCGTTCGGAAGAGGCCTTCAAGCGGGCCCTGAAAGCCGCGCCAGCCAACACCACGGTGCGTGCCTCCGCGGCCATTGCGCAATTGGCACGCGGCGACAGCAGCGGCGCGGCACTGGCCGAATTGGAAAGCGTGGCGGCCGGTGACACAGGCCCGCGCGCCGACCTGGCGCTGATCAGCGCGCGGCTGCGCCAGAACGACCTGGCCGGCGCGTTGAAGGCCATCGACGCGGTCGAGAAGAAGTTGCCCGACCAGCCACTGGCCCACTTGCTGCGCGGCCGCGTGCTGCTGCTGAAGAAGGACGCGGCGGGTGCCAAGCGCAGCTTCGAGACCGCGCTGAGCAAAGACCCGGCTTATTTCCCGGCGGTGGCCAGCTTGGCCGCCATCGACCTGGCCGAAGGCAAGCCCGAAGCCGCCCGCGCACGCTTCGTCGCACACCTGAAAGCCCAGCCCAAGGCCTACCAGGCCAAGCTGGCGATGGCCGAACTGGAAGCCCGCACCGGCGCGCCGTCGGCCACCGTGGCGGCCACGCTGAAGGCAGCCACCCAGATCAACCCCAGCGAGCCGGTGCCGCACCTGATGCTGATCAACCGGCTGATCGGCGGCGGCGACGGCAAGGCCGCGCTGGCTGCCGCGCAAGACGCCAGTGCGGCCCTGCCCAACAACCTGGAAATTCAGGACGCACTGGGCATGGCGCAGGTGGCCGCCGGTGACAGCCAGCGCGCCGTGTCGACCTTCAAGAAGCTGAACAGCCTGCAGCCCAAGAACGCCAACGTTCTGGTGCACCTGGCCGACGCCTACCGCGCCAGCCAGGACCCGGCTGCCGCGATGGGGGCGCTGAAGCAGGCGCTGGAATTGCAGCCTGACCTGCAGGCCGCGCGCGCTGCGCTGATCGGCATGAACCTGCAGGCCAAGAAGCCCGACGAAGCGCGGGCGCTGGCGCGCGACGAACAAAAGCGCAACCCCAAGGACGCGATGGGCTTCCGCATGGAAGGCGAAATTGCGGCGGCTGGCAAGAACTGGGACGCGGCAGGCACCGCCTTCCGCGCCGCTTTCCAGCGCCAGCACGACGGGGCCACGGCCGTGAAGCTGCACGCCGCCTTGAGCGCTGCCGGCAAGACAGCCGAGGCCGACAAGCTGGCCGCCGACTGGCTGAAAGAAAGCCCCAAGGACGCGGTGTTCCGTTTCTACCAGGGCGACGTGGCGATGGCCCGCAATGATTTCCGCACGGCCGAGGCGCGTTACCGCGCGGTGCTGGAATTGCAGCCCACCAACGCCCTGGCGCTGAACAACGTGGCCTGGATGCTGGCCCGCCAGGGCAAGCCCGGCGGCGTGGCGCTGGCTGAAAAAGCCAACAGCTTGCTGCCCGACCGCGCCCCGCTGCTGGACACCTGGTCGATGGCGCTGGAAGTCGAGAACCAGCTACCCAAGGCCATCGAGGCGCAGGCCCGCGCCATCAAGCTCGAACCGGGCGACCACAACCTGGCGCTGCGCCTGGCCAAGCTCTACATCAAGAGCGGCGACAAGCCCCGCGCCAAGGCCGAACTGGAAGCGCTGGCCAAGCTGGGCGACAAGTTCGCCGGGCAGGCGGAAGTGGCCACCTTGCTGAAGCCGCTGTGAGGGCCAAGACCGCTGCCCTGCCGCGACGCGGCGCGCTGCGGCTGACGGCGGCCAGCCTGCTGGCGGCGGCCGCCGCAGCGGGCGGGCTGACAGGCCCTGCGGTGGCGGCCGACCTGCCCGGCCTGATCGCCACGGTCAAGCCTTCGGTGCTGCCGGTGGGCACCTACAGCGCCACGGGCAGCCCGCGCTTCGCGTTTCGCGGCACCGGTTTCGTGGTCGGTGACGGCACTTTGGTGGTCACCAACTTCCACGTGCTGCCCGAAGGTGCCGAGGTCGAAAGCGGCCCGCAGATGGCCGTGCTGGGCTCGCGCGCTGGCGGCGAGGCACCGGTGCGCCGGGCCCGCGTCGTGGCCACCGACCGCCTGCGCGACCTGGTGTTGCTGCAGATCGAAGGCGCGCCCATGACGCCGCTGACGCTGGCCGAACCCGGGGCCGCGCGTGAAGGGCAGGGCATTGCCTTGATGGGCTTTCCGATCGGCGGCACGCTGGGGTTTTCGGTGGTCACCCACCGCGGCATCATCGCTTCGCTGACCACCGTGGCGCTGCCTGCGCCCACCGCGCGCCAGCTCGACTCGCGCGCCGTGGCGCGCTTGCGTGAAGGCAATTTCGAGGTGCTGCAGCTCGACGCCACGGCCTACCCGGGCAACAGCGGCGGGCCGGTCATCGACGCCGAAACCGGCGTGGTACTGGGCATCGTCAACCAGGTGCTGGTGAAGAGCAGCCGCGAAAGCGCGCTGTCCAACCCGACCGGCATTACCTACGCCATTCCGGTGGCGCTGCTGCGCGATTTGATGCGCGATCTGCAGCGTGATTCGCAGCGACCCGGGCCTCAGACCCGGTAATAGCTGCGGTACCAGGCCACGAAGCGGGCCACGCCGCTGCGCACATCGGTGGCCGGTGAGAAGCCCACCCAGGCGCGCAGTGCATCGACATCGGCATGCGTGCCGGGCACGTCGCCGTCCTGCATCGGCAGCAAGTTCATCTTCGCCTTCAAGCCCAGCGCGTCTTCCACGCAGGCGATGAAATCCAGCAGCGGCACCGGCAACTGGTTGCCGATGTTGAAGACGCGGAACGGCGCGTTGCTGGTGCCGGGATCGGGCGCCGCAGCGCGGTAGGCCGGGTCGGCAGCGGCGGGCTTGTCGAGCACGCGAATCACGCCTTCGACGATGTCGTCGATGTAGGTGAAGTCGCGCTGCATCCGGCCTTCGTTGAAGACGTCGATGGCGCGGCCTTCCAGGATCGCGCGGGTGAACAGGAACAACGCCATGTCGGGCCGGCCCCAGGGCCCGTAGACCGTGAAGAAGCGCAGGCCCGTGGTCGGCAGGGCGAACAAATGGCTGTAGGTGTGGGCCATCAGTTCATTCGCTTTTTTGGTCGCGGCATACAGACTGACCGGGTGGTCGACGCTGTGGTGTTCCGAAAACGGCATCTGGGTGTTGCCGCCGTAGACGCTGGAACTGGATGCGTAGACCAGGTGCTGAACCGCGCTGTGGCGGCAGCCTTCCAGCACGTTCATGAAGCCCACCACATTGCTGTCGATGTAGGCATTGGGGTTCTTCAGCGAATAGCGCACGCCGGCCTGGGCGGCCAGGTGCACCACGCGGTCGAAGCGCTCGGCCTCGAAGAGCGCGGCCATGCCCGGGCGGTCGGCCACGTCCAGCGGCACGAAACGAAAACCGGGCTGCGCGGTCAGCAAGGCCAGCCGCGCCTGCTTCAACGTCACGTCGTAATAGTCGTTCAGGTTGTCCAGGCCGACGACCTCGTCGCCGCGCGCCAGCAGGCGCTGCGCGGTGGCCATGCCGATGAAGCCGGCGGCACCGGTGAGCAGAACTTTCATGGGCGGTATGGGGCGCGGCAGCGCGCGCAGGTGGAAGGTTGGTCGGTGTCCAAAAATATTCTGACACGCGGCCCCGCGCAGGCCCGCCCGGCTGCATCACAAGATCGAGGCGGCCGTGTCAAAAGGCAGGCGTAGGCCCACATCGCCGCTGGGCCGAGAATGCCGGTATGCAACCCGACCGCCTGCCCCCCATCCCGCCCGAGCGCTGGACGCCCGCCCAGCGCGAGCTGGCCGAAGAAATCATCCGCGGCCCACGCGGCGCGCTGGTCTCACCCTTCATCCCGCTGTTGCGCAGCCCCGAGCTGATGGCCCACGCGCAGCGCATGGGCGAGTACCTGCGCTACCGCAGCGCCATCGGCCAGCGGCTGTCGGAACTGGCCATCCTGGTCACCGCACGGGCCTGGTCGCAAGCGGTGGAATGGGCCATCCATGCGCCCATCGCGCTGCGCGAGGGCATCAGCGCCGAAACCATCGCGGCCATTGCGGCCGGCCGCCGCCCGGCGCTGCTGAGCGAAGAGGACGCCGCGGTCTACGACTTCTGCTGCGAACTGCACGCCACCAAGGCGGTGAGCGACGCCACCTGGGCGCGCGCCGTGCAGTGCTTCGGCGAGCAGGGCACGGTCGACCTGATCGGCATCAACGGCTACTACGCGCTGTTGTCGATGGTGATGAACAGCGCGCGCACACCGGCACCGGTGACGGGTGCGCCGCCGCTGTTGCCGCTGCCCGTGCCGCTGCCGCTGCCGCTGCCGCTGCCGCTGCCGCTGCCGCTGCCTTCACGCTGAGCCCAGCGCGGCCATCCGCTCGCGCAGCATGCCCACCAGTGCCTGCGCAGCGGGCGACAAGGAACCCGGGTCGCGCAGGGCCAGCAGCAGCTTGCGTTGCGTGTCCAGCCCCTGCAGCGGCACCACCTGCAGGCCCAGCGCCTGGGCGTACAGCGCGGCCCCGGCGCGCGGCAGGATGGCCAGGCCCAGGCCGGCGGCCACCATGCGGCACATCACGTCGAAGCTGCGCACCTGCACGCGCAAGCGGAAGTGGCGGCCGACCGCCTCGGCCGCGCCGCTGATCTTGCGGGTCAGTGACGCCGAGCGGCCCAGGCAGATGAAGTCGTGGTCCAGCGCGCGGACGAAATCGGCCGCCACGCCGAGCGCCAGGGCATGGCCACGCGGCACCAGCAGCACCAGTTCATCGACCTCGCAGACGAAACTGACCAGCCCTTCATGGGGCGTGTTCTCACCGATCACCGCCAGCTCGGCCGTGCCCACCACCACGGCCCGCACCGAGTCTTCGCTCATCGCGTCTTCAAGGTCGATGCGCACCTCGGGGTGCTGCACCGCGTAGGCCGCCAGCACGGCGGGCAGGAAGCCACCCAGCGACGACGGGTTGGCCGACAGCCGCAGGTGGCCGCTCACGCCGGTGTGGAAGTCGGCAATGGCCAGCGCCATGCGTTCCAGGTGGGCCACCAGTTCGATGGCGTGGCGGTGCAGGGCCTGCCCGCCGGCGGTGGCCGTCACACCGCGCGCGCTGCGCTGCAAGAGCGCGATGCCGCAGTGGTGTTCCAGTTCGGCGATGCGCTTGCTGGCCGCCGCCAGGCTGATGCCATAGCGGTCGGCACCGGCCGTCAGGCTGCCGGCGTCCAGCACCGCGACGAAGAGCCGCAGCGAAACCAGGTCGAGTCGGTTCAGGTTGATCACGGCGTCCTCAATGCGCGGTTGAGGCTACCTCAACGCATCGCGAAGGGCGCGGGGCGCGGACCGCGTCAAGATGCGCATCGGTATGCAGCCGCCCACCCGCCCCTTTCACGAGACGCCGTCAGCATGAACCCGCCTGCCGTCTGGGACACCCAGCGCCGCTCACGCGCCGCGCGCCTGGAACGGGCGCGTCGCGTCACGCCGGGCAAGCTGGTCGAGGCCGGCCACATCGGCGCGCTGCTGCAGGCGGTCATCGAAAGCGGCGACCGCGTCTGCCTGGAAGGCAACAACCAGAAGCAGGCCGACTTCCTGGCGCGTGCACTGACCGCGCTGGACCCGGCCGCCGTGCACGACCTGCACATGGTGCAGTCGGTGCTGGCCCTGCCTGAGCACCTGGACGTCTTCGAGAACGGCATCGCCAGCCGGCTGGACTTCAGCTTCTCGGGCCCGCAGGGCGCGCGGCTGGCGCAGCTGGTCGGCGGCGGGCGCATCGCCATCGGCGCCATCCACACCTACCTGGAATTGTTCGCGCGCTACTTCGTCGACCTGACGCCGAATGTCGCGCTGATCTGCGCGCAAGCGGCCGACCGCGAGGGCAACCTCTACACCGGTGCCAACACCGAAGACACGCCGGCCATCGTCGAGGCCACCGCCTTCAAGAGCGGCATCGTGATCGCGCAGGTCAACGAGATCGTCGACGGGGTTTCAAACCGATTGCCCCGCGTGGACGTGCCCGCTGGCTGGGTCGATTTCATCGTCAAGAGCCCGCAGCCCCACTTTATCGAACCGCTGTTCACGCGCGACCCGGCGCAGATCAGCGAGATCCAGGTGCTGATGGCCATGATGGCCATCAAGGGCCTGTACGCCGAGTACGGCGTGCAGCGCCTGAACCACGGCATCGGCTTCGACACGGCGGCCATCGAACTGCTGCTGCCGACCTATGGCGAATCGCTGGGCCTGCGCGGGAAGATCTGCCAGCACTGGGCGCTGAACCCGCACCCGGCGCTGATCCCGGCCATCGAAGCGGGCTGGGTGAAAAGCGTGCACAGCTTCGGCTCGGAACTGGGCATGGAGGCCTACATCCGCGCGCGGCCCGATGTCTTCTTCACCGGCGCCGACGGCTCGATGCGCAGCAACCGCGCGATGTGCCAGGCCGCCGGGCACTACGCCTGCGACCTGTTCATCGGCAGCACGCTGCAGATCGACCTGGCCGGCAACAGCAGCACGGCCACGCTGGGCCGCATCGCCGGCTTCGGTGGCGCGCCCAACATGGGCGCCGACGCCCGCGGCCGCCGCCACGCCAGCCCCGCCTGGTTGAAGGCCGGGCAGCAGGCGCGGGCCGGTTTGAGCGGTGCCCGCGGCACGCCGCGCGGGCAGAAGCTGGTGGTGCAGATGGTCGAGACTTTCCGCGAACACATGCAGCCGGCTTTCGTCGAAACGCTGGACGCCTGGACGCTGGCCGAGCAGGCGAAGATGCCGCTGCCGCCGATCATGATTTATGGCGACGACGTGACGCACATCCTGACCGAGGAAGGCATTGCCAACCTGCTGCTGTGCCGCAGCGATGAAGAACGCGAACAGGCCGTGCGCGGTGTGGCCGGCTACACGGCCGTGGGCCTGGGCCGTGACCGGGTGATGGTGGAAAACCTGCGCGATCGGGGTGTGATCCAGCGGCCGGAAGACATCGGCGTCGATCCCCGTCTGGCCACGCGCAACCTGCTGGCCGCGCGCTCGATGCGCGACCTGGTCGATGCTTCCGGCGGGCTGTACGCACCGCCCGGCCGCTTCCGCAATTGGTGAGGGCGCCTTCATGAAACGTTCGCCATGAACATGTCCGCAGAGCTGGAAAGCCTGACGTTCGAATTCCCTGGCACGCAAGCCGTGGCCGGTTTCGCGCCGGTGCTGGTCGGCGTGGTGGGTTCGGGCAATCTGGAAGTGCTGCTCGAAGCCTCGGCCGACGCCAACTGCCGCTTCGACGTGCAGACCTCGGCGCGCGGCTTCGGCACCATCTGGGAGGCCGTCTGCCGCGACTTCCACCTGCGCCACCCGCTGGCCGGCGTGCGCGTGTCCATCCACGACATGGGCGCCACACCGGCCGTGGTCAGCCTGCGGCTGGCGCAAGCCGCTGCGCAGATCCAGGCATGAACAGCGCATGAATACGAAACTCAGCTTTGCCGAATGCAGCGCCCGCGAACGCATCGCCGCGCTCTTCGACGCCGGCAGCTTCCACGAATGGCTGCCGCCGAGTGCCCGCGTGATGAGCCCGCACCTGGCGCAACTGGGCGTGCCGGCGGCCTTCGACGACGGCGTGGCCGTGGGCCGCGCGCTGCTGGGTGGCCACCCGGTTTTCGTCGCGGCGCAGGAAGGCGAATTCATGGGCGGCGGCGTGGGGGAAGTCCACGGCGCCAAGCTCGTCGGTCTGTTCCAGCGCGCGCTGCGCGACCGGCCAAGCGCCGTCGTGCTGCTGGCCGAATCGGGCGGCGTGCGCCTGCACGAAGCCAACGCCGGGCTGATCGCCGTCAGCGAGGTGATGCGCGCCCTGCTTGATGTGCGCAACGCCGGCATCCCCGTCATCGTGCTGGTCGGCGGGCGCAACGGTTGCTTCGGCGGCATGGGCATCGTGGCGCGCTGCGCCGACCACCTGGTCATCAGCGACATCGGCCGGCTGGCCATGTCGGGCCCCGAGGTCATCGAGGCCAGCCATGGTGTCGAGGAATTCGACTCGCGCGACCGCGCGCTGGTCTGGCGCACCACCGGCGGCAAGCACCGCTACCTGCTGGGCGACGCCGACCAGATCGTGGCCGACGACGTGCAGGCCTTTCGCGAGGCGGCCGTCCGCGCCCTGGGCGCGCCGGGCACCAGCCAGCCGTTGTCGCTGGCCGGCCTGCAGGCCGAACACCGGCTGTTGGCGCAGCGCCTGCTTGACGGCATCGGCGTGGACGATGCCGTGGACCTGTGGCACCACATCGGCATCAGCCAGGCGGCGCAGGTGCCCGACCTGAGTGCTGCGCAAGTTCGCGACTTGCGCGATTTGTGCGATTTGCGGGCCGC
>JANMZP010000277.1:0-10478 GCA_031383435.1 Betaproteobacteria bacterium
GGCCGTCGCCGGCACGCCGGTGTTCACCTACAAGGGCGAGACGCTCGAAGACTACTGGGCCTACACGCACCGTATCTTCGAGTTCGCGAAGACCGCCGCCAACCCGGCGGGCGGCCCGAACATGATCCTCGACGACGGCGGCGACGCCACGCTGCTGATGCACCTGGGCAAGCGCGCCGAGAAAGACATCTCCGTCGTCGCCCACCCGACAAGCGAAGAAGAGACCTGCCTTTACGCGGCGATCAAGGCCAAGCTCGCCGTGGACGGGAACTGGTACAGCCGCATGAGCGCGCAGATCATCGGCGTGACCGAAGAGACGACGACCGGCGTGCACCGCCTGAACGAGATGTCCGCCAAGGGCACGCTGATGTTCCGCGCCATCAACGTGAATGATTCCGTCACGAAGAGCAAGTTCGACAACCTCTACGGCTGCCGCGAGAGCCTGGTCGACGCCATCAAGCGCGCCACCGACGTGATGATCGCCGGCAAGGTTGCCGTGGTCGCCGGTTACGGTGACGTGGGCAAGGGCAGCGCGCAAGCCCTGCGCGCTCTCAGCGCCCAGGTCTGGGTCACCGAGATCGACCCCATCAACGCCCTGCAGGCCGCGATGGAAGGCTACAAGATCGTGACCATGGACTACGCCGCCGACAAGGCCGACATCTTCGTGTCGGCCACCGGCAACCTGAGCGTCATCACGCGCAAGCACATGGAAGCGATGAAGGACCAGGCCATCGTCTGCAACATCGGCCACTTCGACAACGAGATCGACGTTGCGCAACTGGCCGATTGCACCTGGGACGAGATCAAGCCCCAGGTCGACCACGTGGTGTTCCCCGCCGAAGGCTCGAAGCCCAGCAAGAAGATCATCATGTTGGCAAAAGGGCGCCTGGTGAACCTGGGCTGCGGCACCGGCCACCCCAGCTTCGTGATGAGCACCAGCTTCGCCAACCAGGTCATCGCGCAGATCGAACTGTTCACGCGCAGCGCGGCTTACGAAGTGGGCAAGGTCTACGTGCTGCCCAAGCACCTGGACGAGAAGGTGGCGCGCCTGCACCTGAAGAAGGTGGGTGCCATGCTGACCGAGCTGAGCGACGAGCAGGCCGCCTACATCGGCGTGCCCAAGCAGGGCCCGTACAAGGCTGACACGTACCGGTACTGAAATCAAACGGGGCGCGCCCCGTTTGATTTCCACCAGGTCCGGCCACCACCCGTGTGCCCGGACCTTTTTCTTGACCGCTCCACGAGGAGGCCGCCATGAGCGACCGCGTCCCCGTCAGTTTCGAATTCTTCCCGCCCAACACGCCCGTCGGTGTTGAAAAACTCAAGACCGTGGTGCAAGACCTGGCGGTGCTGCAACCTGAATACTTCAGCGTGACTTACGGCGCTGGCGGTTCCACGCGCGAGAAGACTTTCGCCGCCGTGAAAGACATCGCCGCGTCGGGTTTCGACGCCGCGCCGCATCTGTCCTGCGTGGGTTCCACGCGCGAAGGCATCGCGGAAATCCTGGCCGGCTACCGCGAACTGGGCATCCACCGCCTGGTGGCGCTGCGCGGTGATTTGCCCAGCGGTACCGCGGTGGCCGGCGAATTCCGCTATGCGGCCGAATTGATCCAGTTCGTCCGAGAAACCCAGGGCAGCGACTGGCACATCGAAGTGGCGGCCTACCCGGAATACCACCCCGAAGAGCGCTACGCCAAACGCGATCTGCAGCACTTCGCGAACAAGGTGGGTGCCGGTGCCGATTCGGCCATCACGCAATTCTTCTTCAACCCCGACGCCTATTTCCATTACGTCGACGAAGTGCGCAAACTGGGCGTGACCGTGCCCATCGTGCCGGGCATCATGCCTTTCCACAATTACGGCCGCATTGCGCAAATTGCCGCGCGCGACGGCGTGGAAGTGCCGCGCTGGGTGGCGCTGAAGATGGAAGGCTATATGGACGACGCGGCTTCGATCCGCGCTTTCGGCATCGACGTGGTGGCCGGCCTGTGCGAACGGCTGATTGCCGGCGGCGCACCCAGCATCCACTTCTACGCACTGAACCAGAGCGCGCTGGTGCTGGACATCTGCCGCCGCCTGAAAATGTTGTAAGTGCGCCGTCTTTTCGAGACCGAGCTTCCTGCCGCAAACCGACTTCGCCGGGCCGCTGGCGGACGGACCGCTCGAGGGGTAACGAACGCTAGCGAGCTTGGGGGCTGGCGTACACCAGGCCCTCGTCGGTCAACACGGCATCCAGCGGCACGTCGTGTGGTTCGGCCTTCAGCCACGGCACATAGCCGTTGGCGTAGGCCAGGCCCACGGTGTAGGGCCGTGGTGCCAGGGTGGCCAGCGTGCGGTCGTAGAAGCCGCCGCCGTAGCCCAGGCGCACCCCGCGGTCGCCATAGCCCACGCAGGGCACCAGCAGCAGCGTGGGGTGGAAGGCCGGGGTGTCTTTCGGCTTGGGAATGCCGTAGGCGTCTTCTTCCATTTCGCAGCCCGGAAACCACATGTGGAAGCTGAGCTGCTTGGTGGCCTTGTCGATGACCGGCAGGCCGATGCAGCGCTCTTCGTCGGCCTCCATCCAGCGGTACAGCGCCGGCAGGGTGTCGAATTCGCCCTTGATGGGCCAGTAGGCACCAATGGCCATGTCGGCACGGCCCATCAGCCACACGCGCAGCACTTCCTGCAGTTGCATCGCGCGCTGGTGGCGGTCGATCAGCGTCTGCCGTTCGGCCTGCAACTGGCGCCGCAGCACATTTTTGTCGCGCGAGGGTTCCAGCGGGGGCATGGGCAGGCTCATGCCGCTATTGTCAGCCCATGCGCTAGATTCGACCTCATGCGCACTCTGGCTTCCGCCTCGACAACCCTGCTGACGACCAGCTTGATCTTGGGCTTGCTGTTCGGCCCGGCTCCGGCCCGTGCGCAACAGCAAGCCGCCGGCGGCGACGACACCGTCTTGCAGGCCCGCGAAGCCTTGCGCAAGAAAGACCGCAACGCGCTGGCCAACGCCCGCATGGCCGTCAACACGACCCGCCACCCGCTGGCGCTGTGGGTTGAATACTGGGAACTGGCCAACCGCCTGAATGAAGCCCAGCAAAGCGAGCTGGACACCTTCTACGCCCGCTGGCCGGGCAGCTATGTCGAAGACCGCCTGCGCAACGACTGGCTGCTGGAACTGGGCCGCCGCCGCGACTGGGTCAACGTGCGAAGTGAGTTCCCGCGCTTTCGCATGAATGACGACCGCGAGGTCAGCTGCTACGCCCTGCTGGCCCAGCACCTCAACGGCCAGGACGTGAAGGTGGCAGCGCGCGCCGCCTGGGCCGCACAGAAAGACCTGGACGACGGCTGCGCGCTGCTCGGCCGCAGCCTCGTTGAGGCCAAGGTGCTGACGACCGCCGACGCCTGGCAGGTGGCACGGCTGGCGGTGGAAGCCAACCGCCCGCGCACCGCGCGCGCCGCGGCGCTGCTGGCGCAGCCCCAGCACGGGCTGATCGTTGCCGACGTGCTGGACAACCCGGCGCGTTTTCTGGCCCGTCGGCCGCCACTGGGTGCCACCGAGGCGGCCGAGCTGACGCTGCTGGCGCTGATGCGCCTGGCCGCCACCGACCCCGAGGCCGCAGCGGGCTGGCTGGAGAGCAGCAACGCGCAGCCCAGCTCCACAGCGCTACCGCTGTCGGTGGCCGCCACCGGCTGGGCCCACGTGGCGCGCAACGCGGCCCTGAAGCAGCAGCCGCAGGCCGCTGACCACGCGCGCCGCGCCTGGCAGCAGTGGGAGGCCGCGAACAAGCCGGGCGTGCTGCCGACCTGGAGCGACGACCTGCTGGCCTGGCAGGTGCGCGCCGCGCTGCGCTTGCCCGCAGCGCCTGCAGCGCCGGCCGAGGCCGACCGGCAGCGCTGGCGGCTCATCGCCAAGGCCATCGACGCGATGGGCAGCATCGAGCAACGCGACAGCGCCTGGGTCTACTGGCGGGCCCGCGCCACGGCCGGGCTGGCCGCACCCGGGCCCGAGGGCGACGCGGCCCGTGCGGCGTCGAAACTGGCGCTGGAAGGCCTGGGCGCGCAGTTCAGTTTCTACGGCAAGCTGGCTCTGGAAGACCTGGGCGGCCGCATCACGCTGCCGCCGGCCCCGGCCCCCTTGGCCGGCGCCGAACGCGAAGCCGCGCGCAGCCACGCCGGCCTGACGCGGGCGCTGCAGTTGATCCAGATCGGGCTGCGCGGCGAAGGCGTGCGCGAATGGAACTTCTCATTGCGCGGCATGACGGAACGCGAGCTGCTGGCCGCCGCGCAACGGGCCTGCGAGCGCGAGGTCTGGGACCGCTGCATCAGCACCAGCGACCGCACGCGCAACGAGATCGACATCGCCCAGCGCTTCCCGCTGCCCTTCCGCGAGCAGGTCGTCGCCAAGGCACGCGCCGTGGGGCTGGACCCGGCTGTGATGTACGGCCTGATGCGCCAGGAATCGCGTTTCGTCACCGACATCCGTTCTGGCGTGGGGGCGTCGGGTCTGATGCAGCTGATGCCGGCCACCGCCCAGTGGACGGCCAAGCAGATCGGCCTGGCCTACCGGCCCGAGATGATCAACGACCGCGAGACCAACCTGCTGCTGGGCGCGGCCTACCTGAAGCGCGTGCTGGACGACTTCGGCGGTTCGCTGGCGCTGGCCACGGCCGCCTACAACGCCGGCCCCGGCCGACCGCGCCGCTGGCGCGAAGGCGGCGCGGTGATGGAGCCCGCGGCCTGGGCCGAAAGCATCCCCTTCACCGAGACGCGCGACTACGTGAAGAAGGTGCTGTCCAACAGCGTCTATTACGCGGCCTTGCTGGCACCCGCTTCCGCGATTGCAGCCACCACCATGCCGACGTCGGCCAACACCGCTGCTCCATCCCCCACCCTGCCCACGCTGAAGTCGCGCCTGGGCCCGGCCATCGGCCCTTCGACCGGCTTGCGTGAGGCCGCTATTCCCGTGACAGCCGCGCCCGACCGCGACCGTGCCACCCCTTGAACTGAGAGCGCCCCCGTGACTGCAAGACCCGAAAAAATCCTCGTCCTGGGCGGCACCGGCTTCGTCGGTCGGGCCCTGTGCGCCCAGTTGTCCGCGCGCAGTGCCAGCGCCGCCATCGTGGTGCCCACGCGGCGCCAGCAGCATGCCAACGGCGTGCGTTCGCTGCCCACCGTGGAAGTGGTGCAGGCCAGCGTGCACGACGACGCGCAACTGACCCGGCTGGTGGCCGGCAGCAGCGTGGTCATCAACCTGATTGCCATCCTGCACGGCCGCTTGGCCGACTTCCAGCGCGTGCATGTCGAACTGCCGCGCCGCCTGGCGCAGGCCTGCGCGGCCACCGGCGTGCGCCGCGTGGTGCAGGTCAGCGCGCTGGGTGTGGGGCCGGTTTCACCATCGAACTATTTGCGCAGCAAGACCGAGGGCGAAGCCGCGCTGTGCACGCCGGCGGTCGACGCCACGCTGCTGCGGCCTTCGGTCATCTTCGGTGCCGATGACCGCTTCCTGAACCTCTTCGCCGCGCTGCAGGCGGTGGCCCCGGTGCTGCCGCTGGCCGGCAGCAGCGCGCGCTTCCAGCCGGTGTGGGTGGAAGACGTGGCCAGCGCCATCGTGGCCTGTGTGGACGACGCCGCCACCATCGGCCAGACCTTTGAGATCACCGGCCCCACCGTCTACACGCTGTCGCAACTGGTGCACCTGGCCGGGCAGTGGTCGGGCAACGACAGACCGCAATTCCCGCTGCCCACCGCCCTGGCCAAGCTGCAGGCGCTGGCCATGGAATGGCTGCCGGGCGAGCCGCTGATGTCGCGCGACAACGTCGATTCGATGGCCGTGCCGAATGTGGCCGGCGGCAAGCTGCCCAATCTGGCAGCGTTGGGCATCACGGCCAGCGCGCTGGAAGCCGTTGCGCCGGGCTACCTGGGCCGCCAGCAGGCCTGCTCACGGCTGGATCGCCTGCGCCGCTTCGCCGGGCGCTAGGTGCATGCACCACGGCAGCCGACCCCGCGGCCGCTGCACCTGCACCTGCACCAGCACCTGCTGCGGCCGTAGCATGCGGCTTGTGTCCCCAAGGAGCCTGCGATGCAACTCGTGATCGGCAACAAGAACTATTCGTCCTGGTCGATGCGCCCCTGGGTGCTGATGAAGCAGTTGGGCCTGCACTTCGAAGAGGTCAAGTTGCGCTTCGACTTCGGCCCCGGTTCGCACTTCCGCCGCGCGGTGGCCCACCACAGCCCGGCAGGCAAGGTGCCGGTGCTGCTGGACGACAGCTTCGCGGTGTGGGACAGCCTGGCCATCATGGAATACCTGAACGAGAAATTTCCGGCCCGCAACATCTGGCCCGACGACATCCAGGCGCGCGCCCGCGCGCGCTGCCTGGCCGCCGAAATGCACGCCGGCTTCGGCGCGCTGCGCAGCCACTGCCCGATGAACATCGAAGCGCAGCTGCCTGCCGCCGGTGCCAGGCTGTGGGCTGAACAGACCGGCCTGCGTGCCGATGTCGAACGCATCGAAGTGATGTGGCTGGAAGCCCTGGCGGCCAGCGGCGGGCCTTTCCTGTACGGCGAATTCGGCGCGGTGGACGCGATGTACGCGCCGGTGTGCATGCGCCTGCGCGGCTACGCGCTGCCGATGTCGCCGCACGTCAGGAGCTACGTCGAACGCGTGGCTGCCGCGCCCGGCGTGGCTGCGTGGATCAAGGACGCGTTGACCGAGCACGACTACGTGCCCGAGGACGAGCCTTACCGCAACCCGGACCGGACGCTGCGCTGATGCAGCGCTACACCGTCGGCGGCGCGGTGCGCGACGCCTTGCTGGGCCTGCCGCACAGCGACCGCGACTGGGTCGTCGTGGGCAGCACGTCCGAGCAGATGCAGGCGCTGGGCTACAAACCCGTCGGCAAGGATTTCCCGGTCTTCATCGACCCCGAAAGCGGTGAAGAAGTGGCCCTGGCGCGCACCGAACGCAAGAGTGGCCGGGGCTACCAGGGCTTCACCGTGCACGCCGCGCCCGAGGTGACGCTGGAACAGGACCTGCAGCGCCGCGACCTGACCGTCAACGCCATTGCGCAGGCCGAAGACGGCACGCTGATCGATCCCTACAACGGTCAGGCCGACATCGCCGCGAAGGTGCTGCGCCACGTCTCGCCGGCTTTCGTTGAAGACCCGGTGCGCCTGCTGCGCGTGGCGCGGCTGGCGGCGCGCTTCCCCGACTTCACCGTCGCACCCGAAACGCTGGCGCTGCTGCGCGAGATGGTGGCCAACGGCGAGGTCGACGCGCTGGTGCCCGAACGCGTGTGGCAGGAACTGTCGCGCGGCCTGATGGCACAACGCCCCAGCCGGATGTTCGAGGTGCTGCGCGACTGCGGCGCGCTGGCCCGCCTGCTGCCCGAGGTGGACCGCCTGTGGGGCGTGCCGCAGCCGCCCGAGCACCACCCGGAAATCGACACCGGCCTGCACCTGCTGCTGGTGCTGGACCAGTGCGCGCGCGTGGACGCCCCGCTGCCCGTGCGCTGGGCCTGCGTTTCCCACGACCTGGGCAAGGGCAACACGGCGAAAGCCGCGTGGCCGCGCCACATCGGCCACGAAGGCCGCAGCGCCAAGCTGGCCAAGCTGCTGGGTGAACGCCTGAAGGTGCCCACCGACTGCAAGGAACTGGCCGAGGTGGTGGCGCGCGAACACACCCACATCCACGGCAGCAGCACGCTCAGCGCGGGTGCGCTGGTGCGTCTGTTCGACCGCTGCGACGCGCTGCGCCGGCCCGAACGTTTCGACCAGGTGCTGCAAGCCTGCCTGTGCGACGCGCGCGGCCGCACCGGCCTGGAAGACCGCCCCTACCCGCCGGCCACGCGGCTGCCGCTGTGGCTGGCGGCGGCGCGCGAAGTCGATTCAGCCGGCACCGCCGAACGGGCCATGGCGCAAGGCAAGCGCGGCTCTGAAATCGGCTCGGCGGTGATGGCGGTGCGTGCGGCGGCGGTGGCGGCAGCGCTGGCGGCGCTGGACGCGAAAGGCGCGGCGGCCGCGTAGCCGGCGGTGGCCGGCCCGAGGTCAGTGCACGGCGGGCTGGTGCATCACGCCGAAGCGGTCTGCCAGAGCGGCAAGGCGCTTGTCCATCGTCCACAACTCGGTGCCCGGCGTGATCAAGGTGGATGCCAGCAAGACAATATCCACCAGGCCACAACCCAGCCCGAACAAGGCTTCACGTTCGATGAAGTCCATCACCTCGGGCAGGCTGGCCTGTTGCGTCTGTTGCAGCAGTGCCAGGTCATGCAGGGCTTGAGCGCGCGGAGCCGGCGGCGTACCGCAGGCCAGTTCAACGCAGACCATCGGGTGCATCAGCGCCAAGTCCAGCGCAAGCAATTGCATCAACGGGTCGCTGCGCCGCCGGAAGTGTTCAACCCAGACCGAGGTGTCAACCAACACACCCGTCATGGTCAAGGCTCGCCGCGCCGGCGCGGTGACGCTTGCATCTTCGGCACGGTGGCACCCAAGGCGGCCAGGCGTTTGGCAGCTTGCACCCGTACGAAGGTTTTCATGGCTTCACGAAAGAGATCGGCCCTGTCCATCGCCGGATTGGCCAATTCCAGGGCCTTTTCGTAGAGCTCGTCGTCAATCGTGACCGTCGTTCTCACACCCACCTCGCGCATCAAAATAGATGCGATTTTGCATCAATTCCAGGTTCAGATCGGCGCCGCGACAGCGCCCACAGCCCCGCAAACGTCAGGGCCCCGTTCAACGCCAGCAGTTCCAGCCCAAGCTGCCAACTGCCGAACAGCGCGCGCTGGTTGGCGTCGATCAACCAGCACAGCGCCGGCGCGGCCAGCGCCACAGCGGGTGCCCAGCGGTCGTTGACGACGCGGGTGCTCAGCACGCCGAAGGCGAACAGCCCGAGCAGCGGGCCGTAGGTGTAAGCCGCGATCTTCAGGATCAGGCCGATCATGCTGGGGCTGTTCACGGCATGGAAAACCAGCACCAGCAGCAGGAACAGCAGCGCGTAGCCGGCGTGCACGCGGCGGCGGATGCGGCCCTGCTGGGCCTCGGTCAGGTCACGCCGCTGCGGCAGGCCCAGCAGGTCGATGCAGGTGCTGCTGGTCAGCGCCGTCAGCGCGCCGTCGGCGCTGGGGAACAGCGCCGACACCAGCGCGATGACGAAGAGCACCTGCACCGCCACCGGCAAATGGCCCAGCACCACCGCCGGGAAGATGCGGTCGCCGCGCAGCGCTTGCGCGGCGTCTGCTGGCAGGCCCAGCGTGGGTGCCACCAGGTACAGCAAGCCGCCCAGGTAGAGGAAGGCGCTGACCACCACCAGCAGCACCAGGCCCAGCAGCAGCAGGTTCTTCTGCGCGTCGCGCAGGCGGCGCACCGACAGGCTCTTCTGCATCATTTCCTGGTCCATGCCGGCCATGGCGATGGTGATGAACAGGCCGGCCACGACCTGCTTCAGCACGAAGTCCCTGGCCTGCGGTGCGGTGTTGAAGACCGTTGCCAAGCCTTGCGCCTGCATCTGCGTGTAGGCCTGCAGCGGCGACAGGTCCAGCCGCTGCAGCAGGAACACGCTGCACGCCGCCAGGCCCAGCAACATGCCCACGGTTTGCAACGTGTCGGTGAACACGATGGTGCGCACGCCACCTTCCACGGTGTACAGCAGCACCATCAGCAAGATCACCGCCGTGGTCAGCCAGAAGGGCAGGCCGAAGGCCGACAGGATCATGTCCTGCAGCACCGCCACCACCAGGTAGACCCGCGCCGTGGCCCCCAGCGTGCGCGACGCGATGAAGAAGGCCGCACCGGTGCGATAGCTGCGCGGCCCCAGGCGGTGCGCCAGGAAGCCGTAGATGGACGTCAGGCCCAGGCGGAAATACAGCGGCAGCAGCACGAAGGCCACGACGACATAGCCCAGCGTCTGCCCCAGCACCACCTGCAGGTAGCCGAAGTGCGTGAGGCCCACCGCACCCGGCACGCTGACGAAGGTCACGCCCGACAGCGAGGTGCCGACCATGCCGAAGGCCACCAGCAGCCACGGGCTGTTGCGGCTGCCGATGAAGAAGGTGGCGTTGTCGGCACGCCGGCCCGTCCACCAGGCCACGCCCAGCAGCAGCGCGAAATAGCCCAGCACGAAGCCAAGCAGGATGGATGCAGACATCGAGCCGGTGTTGCCCTGTGTTACGGCCTAGAACAACAGCCCGATCAGCATGGCCAAGACGCTGAGCACAACCGAACTGGCCAGCGGCACATGCCAGTCGCGGCCGCGAAAACGGAAGCTGAAGTCGCCGGGCAAATTGCCCAGGCCGATCTTGCGCAGCCAGCCCTGCAGGCTGTTGAAGACCAGGCACGCGATGAGGAAAACCAGTAACCAGCGCATTCAGGCGATCAAGAATTCAAAGCGTGTGGCTGCGGTCGCCGCGCGCAAAACCGATGGGCTCGAAAGTGCAATCTTTGGCGAATCCGATGACCTTGAACAATTCGCCCATCTCGTGCTCGGTCAGCAACTTCTGCGCGTTGGC
>JANMZP010000013.1:0-50697 GCA_031383435.1 Betaproteobacteria bacterium
CGACAGCCAAAGCGGCCGGCGCGCGCTGATGGACAACTGCCTGTTCGGCAGCCTGGGCGACCTGGGCGGCGGCAGCGTGGACGTGACGTTCAACGTGCTGAGCCCGATTCAGTGGCTGTGAGCTGACGAGACCGATTTCCCACCAGGGAACAACCCCGCCGGCAGCGCCGGTCTACCCTTGAAAGCTCACCAATGAAACACTCTCTTCTCGCTCTGGCCGCTGTTGCGGCATCTCTCTGCCTGGTGGTCTGTGAGGCCGCCTGCTACGCCTTCGCCGCGATCCGGCGCGGCGTCTCGTGGCTTTCCGAAGCGGCTTTCAAGCCGGTCCAGATGTCGGTGCAAACGGCTGGTTTCCAGCTCGGCCCCGTCGTCATGCTGGTGGCGGCTGCCGCCTATGTGGCCAACTGGCTGGGGCGCGCCATGCCGCGCATCGAATGCCGCTGGCGCATGTGCCCCTCTGCGTAGTCTTTCCCCGTTCCGCAACCTGAAGAAGGGCCCGACAGGCGACTGTCGGGCCCTTTGTCTTTGGGGGCCTGTGAAGCGTTTCACCAAGACCCGAAATGGCCCGGCCAGCACCATGCGTGCATGTTCGATATGGCCACCCGCGCGCAAACCAACACCAACAGCGCCGCGCTGCTGGCCGGTGTGCCTTTCGACTTGCGCCTGGCCCCGCCGGCCGCGCCCACTGCCTACCCGTACACCAGCCTGGTGAACGACACCGGCGCGCCGCAGCCGGGTGTGGAAGTACTGGCCACCTACGCCCTGGCGCTGGAAGACACGCTGGCCACGGCCGTGATCTTGAGCCTGTTCACCGAAAAGCGCGCCGGCCCCGACGACACGCTGCCGCTGCGCGAGACCGACCGCCGCGGCTGGCTGGGCGACGAATTCATGCCGACCGGGCCGGCTGCCTTCGGCACCGACGCCTGGGGTTCGAAGCTGTGGCTGCTGTACACCGGCAAGACCACGGCCGACGTGCTGGAGCTGGCCCGATTCGAGGCGCAGGAAGCGCTGGCCTGGCTGGTGCGCGACGGCATTGCCAGCCGCGTGGATGTGACCACGCAATGGGCCGGCGAGCGCCGCGACCGCCTGGCCGTGCGGCCCACCATCTGGCAGGGCGCGCAGGCGCAGCCGGTGTACGACGTGCTGTGGGGCACCACCATTCAACGCTGGGCTTCGGTCTGACCAGGCCGCTGAGAAAACCATGGCCACCACGCCCTTGAACGTGCCCATCCCCAGCATCCAGCAGCTGGCCGACAACCAGGCGCGCCTGCTTCAGCAAGGCCTGGCCGACGCGGCGCAGGCCGGCAGCCCGGTGCCGCTGAGTGCCACCGACCTGGACCTGTCGCGCAGCAACGTGCGTGCGCTGAGCTTCACCCGGGGCATGAGCCTGCACGGTGCCTATCGCTACCTGCGTGACTTCATCGCCCCGCAAGCCGTGCCCATCAAGGCCGTGGGCGACTTTCTGGACGGCTGGCTGGTGACGTACCAAATGCCGCGCAAACCGGCCGTGGCGGCCGTTTTGGCAGCCACCGGCACAGGTGTGAACGGCACGGTGCTGGCGGCCAGCACGTTGATGCAAAGCGGCGACGGCCGGCAGTACGCCACCACCGCTGCGGCCACCGTTGCCAGCGGGGTGCTGACGGTGCAGGTGGCTGCGCTGGTTGAAGGTGCAGCCGGCAACCTGGCCAGCGCGCTGCCGCTGACGCTGGTGTCGCCGGTGAGCGGCATTGACAGTGCCTTCGTGGCCGGCGCGGCCACCACCACCGGCACCGACCTGGAAAGCGACGCCGACGCCGTCTATCGCCTGCAGCAGCGCCTGAGCGCCGTGCCGATGGGCGGCTGCCCGGCCGACTATGCGCGCTGGGCGCTGGCGGTGCCGGGCATCACCCGCGCCTGGGGCGTGCGCAACCCGGGCGGGCCGACGACGGCCGGCGTGATCATCATGGCCGACGTGGGCGGCGTTTCAACGCTGCCCAGCGGCGCCCAACGCACGGCCGTGGAGGACTACATCCGCGACCCGCGCCGGGGCCCGCCGGATGAGCTGTTCGTGATCGTTCCGACGCCGGTGGCGATCAACTTCACCATCCACCTGGCGCCGGACACGGCGGCGATCCGCGCCGGTGTGGTGGCCGCGCTGGCCGACCTGTTCTTCCGCGAAGCAGCACCTGGCCAGCCCATTCCGATGAGCCACGCCACCGAGGCCATCAGCAGCGTGGTGGGCGAGTTCAACCACACCATCAGTGCGCCCGCCATCACCAGCGGCGGCTTCTTCACGGTGGCCAGCTACAACCAGCTGCTGACGCTGGGCACGGTGACCTTCACATGAGCCTGCTGCCGAGCCGCTTTGCGCAGGCGCTGGCCTGCCTGCTGCCCACCGGCTGGGCCTGGCCGCGCGACCTGGCTTCGGTGTGGATGCGGCTGATTGCGGCCGACGCCGCCGGCCTGCAGGAACACCACGACCTGGTGCAGCAGGCCACGCAAGAGTGGCTGCCCCACGCCACCCGCACGCGGCTGGAAGAGTGGGAAGAGGCCACCGGCCTTCCCGATGCTTGCCAGGCCGCCGGCCAGACCTACGAGGCCCGCCGCGCGGCTGTGCTGGCGCGCTTGCGCGGGCACCTGGGCTACTACACCGACAGCAGCCCGGCGGCGCTGGCCAACATCGAGGCCGTGTGCGCCGCGCTGGGCCTGACGGCCACCGTGCACCGCAACTGGCCCTTCCGCGTGGGCCGCAACCGCTGCGGCGACCGCCTGGGCGCGAACGACGGCAAGCTGTACCTGGTGGTGGCCGGCACCGACGAGCCATTCCGCGTGGGCCGCGACCGCGTGGGCATGCGCCTGGTGGCGCGGCCGGCTGGGGTGGTGGAGCTGGCGTGCGCGCTGGAGGCGATGGTGCCGGCGCGGTACGAGCTGGTAGTGGTGGCGGCCTGATGGCGCAGACCGTTTACTTTGGTGCGCAGGGGGCGAAGTCGCCGCTGAGCAGCCCGTCACCGCCGGCTTTGCAGACTGCCGTAGCAGCGGCGCGAACGGCCTTCAATGCCGTTGTGACGGCGCTGGGAACGAACACCTTCGATTCAGGCAACGACCCCGGCACCGGAACTTTCAACTACACCGGCGGAACGGCCACGCTGACAGGCGGGGCTGTTGTGGGGGTGCTTCAGTCGCCGCCAACGCTGGGCCGCTACAACATGACGGCAGGCCTGCCGCCTGACATTAATACCGGCGGCGTTGACCCTGGGCATTGGCTGGAAGGGACGACTCCATTCACCTACGCCTTCAGCCTGCCGCTGACGGCGCTGTGCTTCTTCTGCACCGACTTCGACAGCATTCCTGCCAGTCTGAGCATTGAACTTTGGGCCGGCGGTTCGATGTTCTATTCCGGCGCGGTGAGCAACCCGAACGGCGCAAACGGCAACCTGCTGTTCTGGGGCGTGACGTCAGACCAAGCCTTCGACCAGGTGCGCTTCAACATCAGTTCGGCCGGCAACACCAACGTGCTGGGCTTCGACACGCTGGTGGTGGGCACTGCCAACGCACCCTTGAACTTCTGGCCGGCCGGCTGCCAGGCGTGGCCTGGTGGTGTCGGGGTGCGCTGACGTGGCCATCACCACCTACTACGGCGAGAACGCAGCGGCGGCTGGCACGCTGGCCGGTGCACCTGTCACGGCACGCGCCAGCTTCATGGCGGCGCTGATCGGCACGCCGGCCGCATTCGGCTTCGAGGCCAATTCGCTGGCGCAGGCGCTTCCCATCGTGGCCGCCTTCACGGGTGCTGCGCCCGTGAACGTGACGATCACCGGGACCGGCACCGTGCAGGCCGAACCGACCATCGACCCGATCAGCGGCGACCCGGTTTTTTCGGGCCGCTTCAACACCACGCCGGCCGGGCAGTTCTTTCTGGAAACGAAGGCTTCCGTTGCCACGCCAACGGTGTTCACGCCAGAGGTGGGCAAGCCCATCGCAGCGTTCGGCTTCTATGCGACCGATGTGAACGACGCATCGGGCTCGCTGCTGGCCTGTCGGCTGACAAGCGAGGGCGGCGTGGTGACCACCATCAACATCAAGACGACGGCCGGCGCCAACGGCAACTTGCTGTTCTGGGGCTTCGTGGACGGCGCCACCCGGTACACCCGGATCGAGCTGCTGACCAACGGGGCCACCGGCAATACGACCGATGTATTCGGCTTCGATGACTTCGTCGTCGCCCTGGCTTCACAGGTGCAACCCGCCCCCGACTTCTGGCCCGCCGGCTGCCAGGCCTGGCCCGCAGGCCTGCCCGCGCGCTAAGCCGCAACCCTTCTTCCACTTCACCAAGGACACCCCATGCGCTTCAGCACCAGCGACGCCACCGTCGTCGACCCCACCACCGGCAACCGCAAGCACCAGGACACCGCGCCGGTGCCTTCGGCCGTGAGCGCCGAAGACACGAACATGGTGATTTGGAGCCTGATGAAGGTGGTGCAGACCGGCGGCGCCACGCCGGCCGCTTTCGACCCGACCAACGCCGCCACGTACAGCGTGCTGCTGACGGCGCTGCAGGCCATGTTCGGCCAGGTGCTGGCCACCAGCGGCGTGCCCTACGGTTTCAAGATCGGCGCGGTGACAGTTCAATTCGGCACCACAGCGACCATTGCGCTGGACACCGTCAGCGGCGTGATCTCGTTCCCGGTGGCCTTCTCGACCGCTTGCCTGGTGGTGCTTGTGACGCCGTCAACAGACCGTGGCGTGAACCCGTCGGGTGGCAACTACAGCCCGGGCATCTTCAACAAGACAGCCAGCGGGTTTCAGATCAACAACGATTCGTTCGCCACCACGTTCGACTTCATCGCCATCGGCTACTGATGGAGCCCAACGTGAACGACGAACTGCACAAAGTCACGCTGGTAGACGGCCTGCCCGTCGAACGCGACGGCCAGGTCATTCGCTACCGCATCGTGCACCTGCGTGAGACCACGGTGGCCGACGAGCGCGCCGCTCTGCGTATGGCTGAACGGGTGGTGATGGTGGGTGGCCAGCCGAAGCTGCTGGTGAGCGACGAAGACTTCCGCTTCGCGCTGACGATGCGCCACGTGGCCGCCTTCGAATGCGACGGCCAGCGCATTGACCAGGTGCTGATCGACCTGGCGCTATTCAGCAAGCTGAGCAGCCACGACCTGGGGTTGATCGAGCAGAAGGTGATGCTCTTGACGCTGGCTTCACAGGTGCGCTACGGCAACATCAGCCAGGCCGACTTCGAGGCCATTGCTTCCGGCAACTTGCCCGGCGCGGCCCAGCCCACCCCACAGCCCGTGGGCCAGGTTGCAGCAGTGGGAGCGAATGCTTCTGACGCTGGGCCTGGCCCTGCATTGCTCGCCGACTACGCTGGACGACCTGCCGGTGGGGCGCCTTCAGGCGCTGCTGGCTGAGCTGGCCAAGATGCCCCGGCCCAAGCCCAGGAAGTAGCACCCAAGCATGCGCGAGCTGAAGCTGAAGTACTTCATCGACTTGGTGTCCAACGTGGGCCCCAAGGCGAAGACCGACGCGAAGGCGCTGCAAGAAGCCCAGGCGGTGATGACGGCCGCCATCACCGGCACAAACAACAAGTTCCTGGACTACAACAAGCTGACCGCGCTGGCCGGCAAGAACACCGGGATGATGAAAGAGGTGCTGACCGGCACCACCGACAAGTTCTTGGCGCTGGAACGGGCCATGGCGGCAGTGGGGCGCAACACCAGCGTGGAGCGGCAGATCGGCTACCTGCAGCGGCTGACGCAGGCCACAGACCGGGCGCTGCAGAGCGCGCGGCGGCTGAATGCCTCGGGCGGCGCCGCGCTGTCGCGCCTGCCGGAAACGGCTGCTGCCGTCGGTGCCGGCGGGTATGCGGCCAGGGCCGTGATGGCCCCGCCCATCCGGGCGTATTCCAGCCTGGAAGACGCCACGCAAGACCTGCGCATTGCCATGACGGATGCGTCTGGCCAGGTCAGCAAGGACTTCGACAAGATCAGCGCCGAAGCGGTGAAGCTGGGCAACCAGCTGCCAGGCACGACGAAGGACTTCATGATGGCCGCGCGGGCCTTGGTGACGCAGGGCGTGCCCAGTTCAGTGGCTGCGAACGGCGGGCTGCGGGCATCCAGCTACGTGGGTGCCTTGCTGAACCTGCCGCAGGGCGGCGCTGCCGAGGTGATTGCCAAGCTGCGTGAGGCGCACGGCCTGAAGGACGACGAACTGGTGCCGATGGCCGACCTGGTGCAGCGCGCCTTCTTCGGCTTCGGCATCAAGCCGCAGGACTACCTGGAGACCGCGAAGTACGCGGCCAGCACCTACAACACGATGGGCATCACCGGTCTGGCCAAGACGCGCGAGACGCTGGCCATTCAGGGCATGGCGGCCAACGTGGGCCTGGAAGCCAGCAGCTTCGGCACGAACTATTCGGCCATGCTGACGCGGCTGGGCCAGATCGACCCGCGCCTGGCCAAGAAAAGCAAGGAAGCCCGCGAGATCAAGGACATGCTGGGCGAGCACGGCATCAGCATGAGCTTCTACGGCGAAGACGGCGCATTCAAGGGCAACCGCAACATGCTGGAGCAACTGGCCCAACTGCGCGGCCTGAACCCGCTGCAGCAAAACCGTGTGATCCACAACCTGTTCGGCACCGAGGCGGGCCGGCCAGCGCAGATCATGGTTCAGAAGGGCCTGGAGGCCTACGAGGCGGCGCTGAAGACCATCGACAACCAGGGTAGTCTGGACACGCGCATCACGATGAAGATGGAGACCTTCGCCAGCAAGCTGGAAGCGCTGAGCGGCACCATCGAGAACGTGATGGCGAAGATTGCGGCGCAGACCGGAAATAGCCTGAAGCCGGTGATGGATGCGACGAACAACCTGGTGGGTGGGCCCATCGGCAACTTCTTCGACGCCAACCCGGCAGCCGGAACGTTGGGGCTGCTGGGTGCGGGCGGTCTGGGTGCCTGGCTGACCGGGCGGCTGGCGACGGGTGCCGTTGGCATGCTGCGCGGCGGTGCGGCGGCAGCCGGCGCGGGCGGTGCGACGGCGGGAGCTGGGCTGCTGCCTATGCTGGGTGTTGCAGGTTCGGGCCTGTTCGCCGGCTACGAGATGATGCAGATGGGCGGCGCGTTGAGTGACCTGTACAACATCAGCAACCGCGAGGGCGTGCGGCTGAACCCGGCCGCTGCCGCGCGCATGACGGTGCTGCCTTCGAACACCGACTTCACGCAGCTGATGCAGCCCGGTGCCACCATGGACAGCAACAGCCTGGGCGCGCCTGGCCTGACCATCGGCGACGGCCGTCTGGCTATCGACGTGCGAATTCTGGACGACCGCGTGACGGCCACCACCCGCGTGGAAAAGCCGATGAGCCTGGTGCGCATCGACAACGGCAACACCAACCCGGCCGGCTACGGCCTACCGCGATGAGCCAGCAACTTGACGCCCATGCCGAAAGCCAGCTGGTCGACGGCGAAGCTGCGTACTGGCTGGACCAGCTGCGCCCGGCCAGCTTCAGGGGCGTGCCCTTCCAGGTCGACACCATCGAGTGGACGGCCGGCGACAACGTGGTGCTGCGCGAGTACCCGTTCCAGGACTTGCCCACCGTGTTCCGCATGGGTGCCGCCGCGCAGGAACTGAAGTTCAGCGCTTACGTCATCGGCCGCGACTACCACCTGCAGCGCGCCGCGCTGATGAGCGCGCTGACCGGAGAGGGCACGCTGATGCACCCGACCGCCGGGGTCATGAAGGTGTTCGTGGCCGGCAAGTTCAGCGTCAAGGAATCGCCGACGGCCGAAGGCGGCATGGCCCGCTTCGACCTGACCTTCGTGCGGGCCACGGCCGAGCGCTACCCGGCTGGCGTGCCCAACACCCAAGCCGCTGCCGCCATAGCGGCCGACGAGTGCAAGCAAGCCGCGGCCGATGCCTTCGCTGCCGAATGGACCGTGGCCAAGAAGTCCGGCTGGGTGGCCGAAGCCGCCGTGAAGCGCCTGAAAGACAGCCTGGCCGGTGCCACCGACCAGATACGCGCAGCCGGTGCCAAGCTGAACGGCGTGAACGCCGAGTTCAACGCCAGTTACCGCGCCATCGTGAACGGCCTGGAAGACCTGGTGCGCGCGCCGCGCGAGCTGGCCGACGCTGTTCTGACGCTGTACCGCTTGCCCACCGACCTGACCCAGGCCGCCGCCCGGGATTTTCGAGAGGCCTTCAAATGGTCTTTCAACCTGCGTTCACAGCTGCCCCGCAAGCCCTTCGAAGTGCTGGTGGTGCCGGCCGTGGGCACTGGCCTGGTGATGTACGGCACCGGCAACGCCAACGCGGCCGTGCCGGACAGCCTGGGCCAGCGCCAGACGCAGGGCCTGACCGACGCCAGCGACACCTTCCTGGAAACCCTGGCCACCGCCGCCTACGTGGAAGCCACGGCCGCGCTGGACCTGACGAACTACGACGACACCCAGGCGCTGCGCAGCAGCCTGCACGCCCAGCTGGTGCGCCTGATGGAGGCGGCCAGTGAGGCCGCGCCCGCCGCCGACATACTCACCACCAGCGTGCACGACGCGCTGATGGCGCTGGACACCGCCGCCCTGGTCGACCTGCAAAGCCGCAGCCGCGACCTGGTGCGCCTGACCACCTACACGCCGCAAGGCTGGCAGCCCGTGTGGTTCGTCAGTTACCGCCTGTTCGGCACCACCGCCTACGCCGACGAGATACTGGCCATGAACCCGCACATTCGCCACCCGATGCTGGTGCCGCCAGGCCGGCCGCTGCGCATCGTGCGGCACGACTGAGGCCGCCATGCCCGACAACGCCGGCCAGCAGCGATATACCCGCGACGACGCGCGCATCACCGTGAAGGTGAAAGGCCAGGCCTACGAAGGCTGGCTGCAAAGCGAGGTCAGCCGCAGTATTGAAGCCATCAGCGGAACCTTCAGTATTCCGGTGAGTTTGATACCCGGCCAGATGCCTGACATAAGCCGGCAAGACGAGGTGCAGATACTCATCGGCGGCACGCCGGTGATAACCGGCTTCGTGCTGAGCGCAGCCCCTTTCTACCGGCGCGGCGACTGCGGCATGCGAATCACCGGCCGCGACCGCACCGGCGACCTGGTGCGCAGTTCAGCCATTCACAAGGGCGGGCAGTGGCGCAAGGCCAGCCTGGAAACCATCGCCCGCGACTTGGTGAAGCCGTTCGGCCTGGGCGTGAAGGTGGAAGCCGACCTGGGCACGCCCATCACCGACTTCAAGCTGAGCCACGGCGAAACCGTAGTGGACGCCCTGGCCAGGGCCGCCCGCTTGCGCGGCGTGCTGGTGACGCGCGACGACCTGGGCAACCTGCTGCTGACAAAGGCCGGCCAGCAGCGCTTCAAGGGTGCCATCCGGCGCGGCTGGAACGTGATCGAGATGGCCGACATCGGCACCGATGAGGACGTGCACAGCGCCTACATCGTCTACGGCCAGAGCAACACCGTGAGCGACTTCGAGGCCGCCCGGGGCCTGAAGGCGCAGGCGCTGGACCCGGACATGAAGCGCCACCTGCCACTGATCATCAACGCCGATGGCAACACCACAGCCGCCGAGCTGCAGGCGCTGGCCAGCCACACCCAGCGCGTGCGGCGCGGCCACAGCCTGGGCTTCCGGTACACCGTGGAAGGCTGGACCTTCGAGGGCGAGCCCTGGCCGCTGAACCAGCGCGTGGCCGTCTACGACGACGTGGCCGGGCTGGACGGTGCCGAATGGCTGATCTGCAGCGTGCGCCAGACCTGCGACCTGAAGGAGGGCGACGTGACCGAGCTGGTGGTGCGGCCCATTGAGGCCTATGACACCGTGCCGCTGAAGAGCAAGCCCAAGTACAAGAACTGGGGCAACAAGGGCAACACCACCAACCACCAGCGCGGCCCGCGCGACGGTGCCAGGGGCGGCGAATGAGCTGGCTGGGCAACCTGCTTCGCCGGGCCCGGCTGCGCGGCCTGGTCGAAGGCCAGGTGCAGCGCGTGCGCGCCGAGGCGCTGGACGATGACGCCAAAGACGACGCCGAGCGCTTCCAGGACTACGGCTTCGCGGCCAACCCGGTGGATGGCCAGGGCCTGGTCATCAACGTGGCCGGCCACACCATCGTGCTGCGCATGGACCGGCTGGCAGACCGGCCCCAGCTGGCCGCTTTCGAAGTGGCCGTCTGGCACAAGGAAGGCCACAGCGTGGTGCTGAAGGCCGGCGGCCTGGTGCAGGTGAACTGCACCGAGCTGCGCTGCACCGGGAAGATCACCGCGCCTGTGGTGGAGGTGGCCACCAGCTTGAAGATCGCGGGTAAGGAGATGAAGAACCACGTGCACAACGGCGTGACGCCAGGCGGTGGCACCAGCGGCCCCAATCAGTGACCCGGGCCGGCTGGGGCCGGTGAACCGCTTCACCAAGACCCCGCACCCTGGGCCCAAGACACTGGGGCCTTCTGGGGGTAGGGCGTGCCGCCAGGAAGCAACAAGGGGCCTTCGGGCCCGTTACTGACTTCTGGCAAAGGCACCCCATGAACACGTCCTTCGATGTTTCCGGCCCGTTTGAGGCCGCCCCGTTGACCCGCAAGAGCCCGCTGGCCTGGCTGGGCGGCAAGAGCAAGCTGGCCGACCGGATCATCGAACGCATGCCTGAGCACCAGGCCTACGTCGAAGTCTTCGCAGGCGCCGCCTGGGTGCTGTTCCGCAAGCCGGAAAGCCGCGTCGAGATCATCAACGACATCAACCGCGACCTGATCACGCTGTACCGCTGCGTGAAGTTTCACCTGGCCGAGCTGGTGGCCCAGTTCAAGTGGCTGCTGGTGGCGCGCGACGAGTTCGACCGCTTCATGGCCACACCGGCCGACACGTTGACGGACATCCAGCGCGCCGCGCGCTTCTACTACCTGAGCAAGGCCGCCTTCGGAGCCCGGGTGCGCAGCCCGACCTTCGGCATAGCCGCCACTGGCGCGCCCAGGCTGAACCTGCTGCGGATCGAAGAAGACCTGTCCGACGCCCACCTGAGGCTGGCCAGGGTCTACATCGAAAACCGGCCATACGCGGACATCATCGACCGCTTCGACAAGCCTGGCACCCTTTTCTACGTGGACCCGCCCTACTTCGGCTGCGAAGGCGACTACGGCCTGGGCATCTTCAGCCGGCAAGACTTCGAACGCCTGGCCAGCCAGCTGGCCACCGTGAAGGGCAAGTTCATCCTGAGCCTGAACGACAAACCCGAGGTGCGGGAAATCTTCAAGGGCTTCGACATCGAGGCCGTACAGACCCGCTACAGCATCGCGGCCAAGGGAGCCGCCAAAGGGGCGGTGGCCGGGGAGGTGCTGATCACGAACTTTGAAGGGCCAGGGAAGCGCGTTTGATGGGTGCTTAAATGCTGGCTCAAATCAAACGTCGCGCTGGCTCAAAGTAAACGGCGCGCTACTGGCCGCGCCGGTTCCGCCTCGCCAGTGGCATCCGACCGACCTTAGACCCGCATCAAGTGCGAACGATTCGCATTTCGAATAGACTCGGGCCGCGCCATGCACACCAATCCCTCCCTCAATCTGGCCGACCTGCCCGACGGCGGCCATGCCGTGGTCCTGGGCTTGCAGGCCGCCGCGCCCGGTGCCGACGCGGACCTGTTGCGCCGGCTGGCCGAAATCGGCTTCGTGGCCGGTGAACCGGTGCTGCTGCTGCGCCGCGGCCCGGGCGGGCGCGAACCGCTGGCCGTGCAGGTGGGCGACACGCTGTTCGCGCTGCGCCTGCTGGAAGCGCGCTGCGTGCAGGTCGAAGCCCCTGCGGCCACCGACGTGAAACATGGCTGACCGGGCTCTATCCGCGCTGAGGGTGTCGCCGATGACGGTTGCCCTGGTGGGCAACCCGAATTGCGGCAAGACCGCGCTGTTCAACCGCCTCACCGGCGCGCGGCAGAAGGTGGCCAACTACGCCGGCGTCACGGTCGAACGCAAGGTCGGCGTGGCCCGACTGGACGCCCGGCACAGCGTGGCCATCATCGACCTGCCCGGCACCTACAGCCTGACGCCGGCCACGCTGGACGAACAGGTCACGCTGGACGTGCTGCAAGGCCAGCGCCCCGGCGAAACCGTGCCCGACCTGGTGGTGGCCGTGCTGGACGCCACCAACCTGCGCATGGGCCTGCGCCTGGTGCTGGAACTGCTGGCCGAGCAGTCGCGCAGCGGCCGCCCGTTGCTGGTGGCCTTGAACATGGCCGACGCCGCGCGCGAGCAGGGGCTGGTCATCGACATCCCGGCACTGGCCGCCGAACTGGGCTGCCCGGTGGTGGAAACCGTGGCCGTCAAGGGCGACGGCCACAAGGCCCTGCGGTTGGCCCTGCAAGACCACCTGACGCACCCGCTGCCGGCATTGCAGGCCGTACCGCCCGTGGGCGACGCCACCGCGCTGGCGCTGGCCGTGCGGCGCATCCTGAAACGCGTGGTACCCATGCAGGCGCCGCGCACCCGCCTGCAGTACCGCCTGGACGCCGTGGTCATGCACCCGGTGTGGGGCCTGGTGTTGCTGGCCGCGCTGCTGTTCCTGATGTTCCAGGCGGTGTTCGCCTGGGCCGTGCCGCCGATGGACGCGATCAAGTCGGGCGTCAGTGCCGTGGGCGACTGGACGCTGGCCCACATGGCAGGCGGCCCGCTGCGCAGCCTGCTGGTCGACGGCGTGCTGGCCGGCGTGGGCAGCGTGCTGGTCTTCCTGCCGCAGATCCTGATCCTCTTCGCCTTCATCCTGGTGCTGGAAGACAGCGGCTACCTGCCGCGCGCGGCTTTCCTGCTGGACAACCTGATGGGCAAGGTCGGCCTGTCGGGCCGTGCCTTTATCCCGCTGCTGAGCAGCTTCGCCTGCGCGGTGCCCGGCGTGATGGCCACCCGCACCATCGCCAACTGGCGCGACCGCCTGGCCACCATCATGCTGGCCCCGCTGATGACCTGTTCGGCGCGGCTGCCGGTCTACGCGCTGGTCATCGGTGCCTTCGTGCCGGCGCGCAGCGTGGGGCCCTTCAGTCTGCACGGTTTGACCTTGTTCGGCCTGTATGTTGCGGGCGTGGTGTCGGCCATGGCCGTGGCCTGGATCTTCAAGCGCACCTGGCTGAAAAGCCGCTACCAGCCGCTGATGCTGGAGTTGCCACCCTACCGCTGGCCCAGCCTGGAAAGCTTGGGGCTGGGTCTGCTGGAACGCGCGCGCATCTTTCTGCGGCGTGTCGGCGGCATCATCTTTTCGCTGATGGTGGTGCTGTGGTTCCTGTCCAACTGGCCCGGCCCGCCCGCCGGGGTGAATCCGAACATGGGGCCGGCCATCCAGTACAGCGTCGCCGGCATCATCGGCCACGCCCTGGAACTCGTCTTCGCGCCCATCGGCTTCAACTGGCAGATCAGCGTGGCCCTGGTGCCCGGCCTGGCCGCACGCGAGGTGGCGGTGGGTGCCTTGGGCACGGTCTACGCGCTGTCGGCGGCCGGCGATTCGGTGGCCGAGACCCTGACGCCGGTCATCGCCCAGAGCTGGTCGCTGGCCACCGCCTATTCGCTGCTGGCCTGGTTCGTCTTCGCGCCGCAATGCCTGTCCACGCTGGCCGTGGTCAAGCGCGAAACCAATTCCTGGCGCTACCCCGCCATCATGGCCGGATACATGTTCGCGCTGGCCTACGCGGCGGCCTTCATCACCTACCGCGCCACCTTGTGGCTGGGGGGCTGAGATGTTCGACTGGCAAACCGCCGTCACCGCGCTGGTGGTGGCCGCCTGCGCCGGCTACGCGGCCTGGAACGTGATGCCCGCCGCGCTGCGCCGCCAACTGGCCGCGTGGGCCGGCAAGCCACTGCCCGCCGCCGGCGGCGGTTGTGGCGGTTGCGACGGTTGCGGGTCGGCCCCGGTCAACACCCCGGCACCGGGCCTGGCATCCGGCCAGTCTGTGATCCGCATCGTCCGGCAGCCGCCCCCGCCTTGATGCGCTGAAGGCGGCACGCCCGCCGGTGTGCAGCGGTTCAGGCCGGCCGTTGCCGGCGCGGCAGCCCCACCGCCGCCAGCACCACGGCCACCGCCCCGATGAACAGCGGCCACAAGCCCGCCAGCGCTGCCCAGCGGGCATAAGGCGTGACGCCTTCGCGGCCCTGCACGCGGCCCTGCAGCACGCCGCGTGTGTAGGGCGCCAGCCGGGCGCTGACGCGGCCCTGGTGGTCGATGACGGCTGTGGCACCGGTGTTGGTGGCGCGCAGCATCGGCACCTGGAATTCCAGCGTGCGCATGCGCGAAATGTTCAGGTGCTGGGTGTCGATGGCGCTGGGCCCGAACCATGCGATGTTGCTGATGTTGGCGAAGACCGTCGGTGCTTTCGACGCATCGACAAAGCGCCGCGCCAGTTCTTCACCGAACAGGTCTTCGTAGCAGATGTTGGGCGCCACGCGCTGGCCCTGCACCGTGAAAGACGGCGGATTGGCCACGCCGCGTTCGAAGTCGCCCAGCGGGATGTTCATCATCTCGGTGAACCAGCGAAAGCCGCGCGGCACGAATTCGCCGAAAGGCACCAGGTGGGTCTTGTCGTAACGGTAGGCCAGTGCCGGCGACAGGCCGGCCACCGAGTTGGTGTAGCCGCGTTCGTGGTCGCCCAGCGGCACGCCGATCAGCGCGCGCGAGCCGCCGGCTTGAAAGTGCGCCACCAAACTGGCCCAGTAGCCGGGTGCGAATTCGGCCAGCTGGTCGGGCAGCAACGGCACCGCCGTTTCGGGTGCCAGCACCAGGTCGGCCCGCGCCACCAGCAGTTCACGGGCGGTCCAGGCCAGCGCTTCGGGCATGCGGTCCACAGCGAACTTCTCGTCCTGGCTGACGTTGGTCTGCAGCAGCGCCACCGAGATCTCGCCGGCCGGCCGCGTGAAGTCTGACGGCAGGAAGCGCGGCAGCATCAGCAGGGCCGCGACCAGCAGCGCCGCTGCGGCAGGGCCTGCTCGGGTGCCCCGCCGCAACGGGCCCGTCTGGCCCGTCTGACCCGCCTGACCCGTCACGCCACGGCGCCGGCTGAGGGGCGCCACCGCCAGGGCCGCGATCAACGCCACGGCCGCGCCCATGCCGTACACGCCCACCCAGGGCGCCAGCGGCGCCAGCCCACCGTCCAGCTGGGAATAGCCCACGGCCAGCCACGGGAAGCCGGTGAAGATGACGCCCCGCGCCAGTTCGGCCAGCAACCACAGCGCGGCGAACAGCAGGGCGTCCCAACCGCTGCCGCGCCGCCAGCGGGCGTAAGCCGCGCAGGCCGCCGCCAGGTACAGCGAAAGCGCCGCTGCCAGCCCCAGCACCGACGCCACCGCCAGCGGTGCCGGCAGGCCGCCGTAGCGGTGCAGGCTGATGAAGATCCACCAGGTGCCGGCCGCCAGCCAGCCGATGCCGTAGCACCAGCCCAGCAGCGCCGCGCGGCGGGGCGTTGCAGGCTGCAGGCGCAACAGCAGCAACGCCAGAGTGAAGATGGGCAGCGGCCAGGCCGCCGTGTGGTCGTAGGCCAGCGTCTGCAGGGCACCCAGCAGGGCGGCCCCGGCGGCGTCGGGCAGCGCGGGCCAAGGCGCTGCCCAGCGGGACAGGCAGTGGGTCGCCCGGCGGGCGAGCCCGGACACAGGCAAGCCGGCGTCAGGACGCCCGGGCTCGCTCAATCGAGATCGCCGCCGTCGGCCGAGCTGAGCGCCCCGGTCGAGCCGCCGGAGGCTGCCAGCCGCGACACGCGGAACCAGCGCACCGCCCCGCCGCGCGTGATCATCACGACGAAGCGCAGCCCGCCGACTTCCACCGCCTCGCCGCGCCGCGGCACGCGGCCCAGCTCTTGCGCCACCAGGCCGCCGATGGTCTCGAAGTCGGCCTCGGAAAGCCGCGTGCCGAAGGCTTCGTTGACGGCCGTGATGGCCACGTCACCGGCCACGCGGTGGCTGCCGTCGGCCAGCGTGTAGATGCCGTTTTCCTGCTCTTGCACATCGAATTCGTCTTCGATCTCGCCGACGATTTCTTCCAGCACGTCTTCAATGGTGATCAGGCCCGCAGTGCTGCCGAATTCGTCGATGACCAGGGCCAGGTGGTTGCGGTTGGAACGGAAGTCGCGCAGCAATTCGTTCAGCCGCTTGCTTTCGGGCACGAAGACCGCCGGGCGCAACAGGGTGCGCAGGTTCAACTCGGGCGCGCGCTGCAACTTCAGCAGGTCTTTGGCCATCAGGATGCCGATGACGTTGTCGCGCTCGCCCTCGAAAACCGGGAAGCGCGAGTGCGCGGTGTCGATGACGGCGGCCAGCAACGCGTCGTAGTCGGCGGCGATGTCCAGCAGGTCCATGTGCAGCACCGGCACCATCACGTCGCCGGCCGTCATGTCGGCCATCTTCAGCACGCCCTCCAGCATCAGCCGCGATTCGGGCTCGATCAGGTCGCGGTCTTCTGCGGCAGCCAGGGTGGCGATCAGCTCGGCCTTGCTGTCGGGGCCGGGTGAAATCAGCTCAACCAGCCGCCCAAACAACGAACGCTTGTCACGTCGTTCGGCGCGGCGTTCAGCGCGTGCGGCCAAGGCGTAGGGGCTGGCAGCGCGCGCAGGCCGTGTGGGTGCAGGGTCGGACACTGAGGGTGCCGGGCAGTGGGTGGGCTTCGAGAATAACCGAGCCCCCGCCAGCGGTTCCGTGCGCGGGGCAACAATCCACCCTCGGGCAAACAGGCCCCGGGGGCTTGCAACACGGCGTTGCGCCCCGATATCCCACCCTCTGCATCACAGCCCCACGGAAAGCCGACCGCACCATGAAACCAGGCCTGATCCCCGCCACCATCCTCACCGGCTTCCTCGGCTCGGGCAAGACCACCTTGCTCAAGCGCGTGCTGTCGGAAGCCCACGGCCAGAAGATCGCGGTCATCGAGAACGAGTTCGGCGAAGAGAACATCGACAACGAGATCCTGGTCTCCGACACCACCGAGCAGATCATCCAGATGAACAATGGCTGCGTCTGCTGCAGCATCCGCGAAGACCTGCGCACCACGCTGAACGAGCTGGCCGAAAAGCGCCGCAAGGGCGAACTCGACTTCGACCGCGTGGTCATCGAGACCACCGGCCTGGCCGACCCCGGCCCGGTGGCGCAGACTTTTTTCATCGACGACGAGATCGCCGAAAGCTACCTGCTCGACAGCGTGCTGACCCTGGTGGACGCGGTGCACGCCGACACCCAGCTCAATGAACGCCAGGAAGCGCGCAAGCAGATCGGTTTCGCCGACCAGATCTTCATCAGCAAGACCGACCTGGCCAAGCCGGCCGACGTGGACGCGCTGATCCACCGCATCAAGCACATGAACCCGCGCGCTCCACAGCGCGCCGTGCACTTCGGCGAGGTGCCGATCTCGCAGGTCTTCGACCTGAAGGGCTTCAACCTCAATTCGAAGCTCGACATCGACCCGGAATTCCTCAACGCCGACGAGCCGCACGGTCACCACGACCATCACGACCACGGGCACGAAGGCCACGACCACGCCCCCGGCGAGGCCTGCAACCACCCGTCACACGACAGCCACCCGGGTCACCACCACGCCCACGATGACGACGTCAAGAGCTTCGTCTTCAAGAGCAAGAAGGCCTTCAACCCGGCCAAGCTGGAAGACTTCCTGGGCGCCATCGTGCAGGTCTACGGCCCCAAGATGCTGCGCTACAAGGGCGTGCTGAACATGAAGGGCAGCGACCGCAAGGTCATCTTCCAGGGCGTGCACCAGCTGATGGGCAGCGATCTGGGTCCGAAATGGGCACCCGGCGAGGACAAGACCAGCAAGATGGTGTTCATCGGCATCGACATGCCCAAAGAGATCCTGCTGCAGGGCCTTGAGCAATGCCTGGTTTGAGGGAAGCGGCCTGCTGGCCGCACGTTCAGCCAACCCCCGCCGGGGCGTGGCTACAATCCGCGCGCCTTGCGGGTCAGACCCGACCCCAAGCGCATCCTGCCGTCGGCAGGAACCACGGCCGTGCCAGGCCATGACAAGAGGTGAGGAGGTCCCCGTGAGCAAGCCACCGGCCAAGGCAGCGGCCGCCAGCACGACCGCGGCCAAGACCGCGAAGACACAAGCACCAGCGCCCGTTGCAACTGCGCCCGTCGCAGTGCTGGCAACAACGCCCAAGCCCGTCCCCGCGAACAAGCCCATCAGCAGCGGCCCCACTGGCGCTGCTGTGCCCCCAACGCCACCCAGCAAGCCGCCGCCCAAGGGCGGGGCCAAATCCGCTGCCGCGAAAGCGGCACCGCCACCGGCTCCACCCGCACCTGTCGCGGTGCCGGCATCGAACCGCTTCACCGATCGCTTCGCGCCGGCCCGCCCCCACACGAGACCCATGACCGAGACGGCCGATATCCCCAAGACCGCCTTCAAGCCTGACCCGAAGCTCGTCAACGCCTGGAAAACCAAGGCGGGTCGCGACCTGACCGAGCCTGAACTGCTGGCCATGCCCGAGGCCGAGTTCATGAACGACAAGCAAATCGACTTCTTCCGCGCGCGCTTGCAGCAGCAGCGCGACGACCTGCTGTCGAATGCCGGGGAAACGACCGAACACCTGCGCGAAGACACCTCCATCGTGCCCGACCCGGCCGACCGCGCCACCATCGAGGAAGAGCACGCACTGGAACTGCGCACCCGCGACCGCGAGCGCAAGCTGCTGAAGAAGATCGCCCAGTCCCTGGGCCGCCTGGACACGGGCGAGTACGGTTTCTGCGACGAGACCGGTGAGCCCATCGGCCTGGCGCGTTTGCTGGCCCGCCCGACAGCCACGCTGTCGCTGGAAGCGCAGCAGCGCCGCGAGCTCAAGCAGAAGATGTTCGGCGACTGATCGGTCCATGGCCGAGAACGAGAGCTTCTTCCGCAAGGTGGTTCGCTTCGTTGCGAACCCGGCTACGGACTGGACCGATCTCAACTCTCGGCAGGACGACACACGCGAGCTCGATCTCGAGAAGACCGAGCTCAGGGCCATGATCGAGCGCAAGCGGCGCAACGACTTCGTGCGCAAGCGCGAATTCGACATGCTGCGCCGCGTGCGCCGCGAAGGCTTGTCGCCCGAGCAACTGGCCGCTTTGGGCGGCTCGTCAAGGCTGGACGATTCCGAAGTGCGGCAGTCGGAGAACCACGCGCCGCGCCAGGACGGTGTGAAAGCCAAGATCGACGAAATCGAGCAGCAGATGGTCGGTGACGCCGGTTTCCATTCCGGCCGCGACCGCCCAAGCGGGCCGGCGGCACTGAGCCGGCCCGCGCCGCTGGCCCGCCCCCCGTCACCGGCACCGTCACAGCCAACGCCATCCGGGTCCGACGCCGGCCTGGCGTCCGGGCCGGGCGCGCTGCGCCTGCCCGCCGCCGCGCCGCTGCCGCCCTTCTCGGTGATGAACCTGCCCTCGGCTGCGGCACCGTCATCGGTGCAGATGTCAGGCGGCTTGCCGCCGCTGGCACCGCTGTCGTCGGTGTCCTTCAACGGCAGCGGCACGGGCGGGTCGATGTTGGACGACAGCGACTTCGGCAGCCCCTTTGCCGTCGAAGTCAGCGAGGTCGTGCACGACCCCGAATTGGACGAAGCCGTGATCGCCTTCGCCAATGCCGACTTCACGCAGTGCGAAGAAGCGCTGCAGCGCATAACGCAGTCGTCCGGCGCGCGCGCCCAGCACGCCGAGACCTGGCTGGTGCTGTTCGACCTGTACCGCGCCACCGGGCAGCAGCAAAGCTTCGAGAGCCTGGCGATGGAATACGCCCAGCAGTTCGGCTGGTCGGCACCGCAGTGGTATTCGATGCCCAAACTGGTGGCCGACGCGCAGGCTGACGAGCCGATGGCCGGCATGTCCAGCAGCAGCGAAAGCGGCGACGTCGGCTGGGTCTGCCCCGAACACCTCGACATCGAAGCCGTGGCGCGGCTGGGCTCGCAGACTCTGCAGATGCCCTTGCCCTGGGTGTTTGACTGGCAGGGCCTGCGCCGCATCGACGCCGAAGCGGCGATGCAGCTGGCCGCGCTGTTCCGGGGCTGGGCAGGGCAGGCGCTGGAGATGCGCTGGGTGGCCGGTGAACGCCTGTTCGCGGTGCTGGCCGAGGCCGCGCCAAATGGCGTGCGCGACGCCGATCCGGCCTTCTGGCTGACGCTGCTGGAAGGCCTGCGCATGGCCAACCGGGTTGACCAGTTCGACGAGGCGGCCATCGAGTACTGCATCACCTACGAAGTCAGCCCGCCTTCGTGGGAGCCCACGCGCTGCAAGGTGTACGTCAGCGGTTCCAGCATGTCCACCCGCACGCCACCGCTGTCGATGGTCAGCGACGTGTCGACCAGCTTCATGGAGTCCAGCCTGTCCGACGACCCGGCCGGCGGCATCGAGGTGGCGCACGTCGAACTGTCGGGGCAATTGATCGGTGACATCGGCCCCACGCTGGCCAAGCTGCAGAGCGAACTGACGAGCGCACCCATCATCAGCGTGTCCTGTACCCGCCTGATCCGGGTCGACTTCATTGCCGCTGGCGACCTGCTGAACTGGGTACTGAACAAGAAGAGCGAAAACCAGGCGGTGCATTTCGTCGACACCCACCGCCTGGTGGCCCTGTTCTTTGGCGCGATGGGCATCAACGAGCACGCCAAGGTGCAGGTTCGCAAGGTCTAGCACCCGCAACCGGCATGACCGGCGAAATTCTGGGCGACCGGCGGCGCCAGGTGCACAGCCAGCACGCCGAGGTCTCTGCCCTGCGGGCCGAAGCGCGCCAGGACCCGCACCACCCCGGTTGAGCGCTGCCCAGGCCCGCCTCCGACGCGGTGGCTGCGCAGCCGCAGGCCCATGCCACCCAGGCCCAGCGCCATCAGCAGCCAGCGGCCCGGTTCGGGCACCGCCGCTGTCGTGGCCTGCGTCACCTGCAGCAGCACGCGGGCGTGCAGGGTGTCGTGGACGCCCGTGAAGGCCCCTCGGCCAGGGGATGCCCGGGGCGCCAACGCGTTGCCGGGCGTCAGCGGATGCCGGCCGTCGATAATCCAATGGTCGGTGGCCTTGCTGCCCCGTCTTCCAACAACAAGAAAGGACCACCCCTCATGGCATCGCTGCCGAATTTCATTGCCCCGGCCCGCTTTGACGACGCCGACGCTGCCCTGGCCCAGGTGCAGGCCATCTACCGCAACAGCGTCGAGCACCTGCGCAGCAACCTGCAGCGCTTTGTGGCCGGTGAAGACATCGGCCAGCATGTGCGCGCCTGCTACCCCTTCGTCCGCGTGCGCACCGACACCGTGGCCCGCGCCGATTCACGCCTGAGCTACGGTTTCGTCGACGGCCCCGGCACCTTCGAGACCACGCTGACCCGGCCCGACCTGTACGCCCGCTACTACGCCGAGCAGTTCCGCCTGCTGCTGAAGAACCACGGCGTGGGCATCGAGGTGGGCACCAGCACGCAGCCGATTCCCGTGCACTTCTCGCTGGCCGAGAACGACCACATCGAAGGCAACCTGCCGGCCGGGCGCCGCCTGCTGCTGCGCGATGTCTTCGACCTGCCCGACCTGGCGGCCATGGACGACGGCATCGCCAACGGCAACATCGAACCGGCACCCGGTGCGGCGCAGCCGCTGTCGCTGTTCACCGCGCCGCGGGTGGACTACTCGCTGCACCGGCTGCGCCACTACACCGGCACCGCGCCCGAGCACTTCCAGAACTTCGTGCTGTTCACGAATTACCAGTTCTACATCGACGAATTCATCAAGCTGGGCCACAGCCTGATGGCCGACCCGAACGGCGAGTACGAAGCCTTCGTCGAACCGGGCAATGTCGTCACGCGGCGCGCCGGCATGCCGGCGCTGGCCGGGGATGAGTTGGGCAAGGCGCCACCACGCCTGCCGCAGATGCCGGCCTACCACCTGGTGCGACCGGACAGCAGCGGCATCACCATGGTCAACATCGGTGTCGGCCCGGCCAACGCCAAGACCATCACCGACCACATCGCGGTGCTGCGCCCGCACGCCTGGCTGATGCTGGGCCACTGCGCCGGCCTGCGCAACAGCCAGCAACTGGGCGACTACGTGCTGGCCCACGCCTATGTGCGCGAAGACCATGTGCTGGACGAAGAGCTGCCGCTGTGGGTGCCGATTCCCGCGCTGGCCGAGGTGCAGGTGGCGCTGGAACAGGCCGTCGCCGACGTGACCCAACTGACCGGCTACGAACTGAAGAAGGTGCTGCGCACCGGCACGGTTGCGAGCACGGACAACCGGAATTGGGAACTGCTGCCGCACCCGGGCCCCGAGCGCCGCTTCAGCCAGAGCCGCGCGGTGGCGCTGGACATGGAAAGCGCCACCATCGCGGCCAACGGTTTCCGCTTCCGCGTGCCCTACGGCACCTTGCTGTGCGTGAGCGACAAGCCACTGCACGGCGAGATCAAGCTGCCCGGCATGGCCAACACCTTCTACCGCGAGCGGGTGGACCAGCACCTGCGCATTGGCATGCGCGCGGTGGAACTGCTGCGCCAGGAACGCCCGGGCAGCCTGCACAGCCGCAAGCTGCGCAGCTTCGCGGAAGTGGCTTTCCAGTGAATCTGCGGGTCGCGGCTATGGTGTAAAGGCGGCCTTTCGCCTACAAGCTCAGGGGGCCGAAGTCACCTTGCTTGAGGAGACCCTTATGCCCAGCCCAGCCCCCGGCGGCACCGCCGCCATCCGCACCCTGGCGCTCGTCGGCCCGGCTGCCGCCGGCAAGACCAGCCTGGCCGAAGCCCTGTTGTTGCGCAGCGGGGCGATCGCCTCGGCCGGCAGCCTGGAACGCGGCAGCACGGTCAGCGACTTCGACCCGCTGGAACGCAAGATGCAGCATTCGCTGAACGCGGCGGTGCTGTACCTCCAGCATGCCGAGACGCGCATCCATTGCATCGACACGCCCGGTGCCGCCGACTTCCTGGGGCACTGCCTGCCCGCGCTGGAAGCGGTGGAAACCGCCGCCGTGGTCATCAACGCCGCTGTGGGCATCGAGCCGATGGCGCTGCGCGTGATGGCCTATGCCGCAGCCCGTCAACTCGACCGCCTGATCATCGTCAACAAGATCGATGCAGCAGGGGTGGACCTGCCCGGCCTGCTGGCCCAGATCCAGGCCACCTGGGGCAGGGAATGCTTGCCGGTGAACCTGCCCGATGCGGCTGGTTCGCGGGTGGTGGATTGCTTCTACAACCGCGAAGGGCAAAGCGATTTCGGCTCGGTTGACGCCGCCCACCTCGCGTTGGTCGAACAGGTGGTCGAGGTGGACGCGGCCGCTGTCGAGCGCTACTTGAACGACGGCGATATCGATGCCAGTGAGTTGCATGCGCCGCTGGAACAGGCGCTGCGTGAGGGCCATCTGATTCCGGTGTGTTTCGTGTCGGCCAAAAGCGGCGCGGGCGTGGCCGAACTGCTGGACATCATCGTCAAGCTGCTGCCCAACCCCAGCGAAGGCAACCCGCCGGCGTTCCTGAACGGCGAGGGCGACAACGCGGTGCCGCTGCACGCCACAGCCGACCCGGCCCTGCATGTGCTGGCCCATGTCTTCAAGGTCACGGTGGACCCCTTCGTGGGCCGCGTGGGCATCTTCCGCGTGCACCAGGGGACGGTCAGCACGGGCAGCGTGCTGTACATCGGCAACAACCGCAAACCGTTCAAGGTGGGGCATCTGTTCCGGCTGCAGGGCAAGAGCCTGGTCGAGGTCGCGCAGGCGCTGCCCGGCGACATCGCGGCGGTGGCCAAGGTCGACGACATCCACTTCGACGCGGTGCTGCACGACGCGCCGGAAGACGCGCACATCCACCTGGTGCCGCTGGATTTTCCGCAGCCGGTCTATGGCCTGGCGATCGCACCCAAACGGCATGGCGACGAACAGCGCATGTGGGAGATCGTGACCAAGCTGGTCGATGAAGACCCCTGCCTGAAGCTGGAACACGTGGCCAGCACCAACGAGACCGTGCTGTACGGCCTGGGCGAATTGCATTTGCGCGTGCTACTCGAGCGGCTGCGCGAGGTCTACAAATTCGAAGTGCAGACGCAGCCGCCGCGCATCGCCTACCGCGAGACCATCACCGCGGCAGCCGAAGGTCACCACCGCCACAAGAAGCAGAGCGGCGGCGCAGGCCAGTTCGGCGAAGTCTTCCTGCGCGTGGAGCCGCTGCCACGCGGCGCGGGCTTCGAGTTTGTCGATGCGGTGAAGGGCGGCACCATCCCCGGCCCATACATCCCGGCGGTTGAGAAAGGCATCCGCGAGGTGCTGGCCAGCGGTGCGATTTCGGGTCACCCGGTGGTGGACCTGCGCGTCACCGTATACGACGGCAAGCACCACAGCGTGGACAGCAAGGACATCGCCTTCGTCACCGCCGGCCGCAAGGCCTTTTTGGTGGCGGTGCGCGAGGCGCGGCCGCAGGTGCTGGAGCCCATCGTGCACATCGAGATCAGTGCACCCGACCACGCGGTGGGCGACATCACCGGCGACCTCGCGTCACGCCGGGGCCTGGTCACCGGCACGAACCATGGCGCGCCTGGCAGCATGCTCGTACGCGGCCAGGTGCCGCTGGCCGAGCTGAGCAGCTACCAGACGCGGCTGAACGCGTTGACGAGCGGACAGGGGCGTTACGCCATCGCGCTGTCGCACTTCGAAGCGGTGCCGCCGGCGGTGCAGGCGCAGTTGGTGGCGGCCTTGCGCACGCACGATGAAGACTGACGGCGGCCGCCACCGCCCACGCTGCCGCACGGATCGTCATGCGCCCCCGGCGCGCGCTTGCGCCCGGTCAGCATCGCGCGCACCAGGTTCTCGTGGTGGCGCAGGCTGGTGAAAACAACCCCGGCCAAGTGCAGGCCGACCAGCACCAGCAGACCCCAGGCCAGCGCGCGGTGCACGCGCTCCACGGTTTCGTCACCCCAGTAGGCATCGGTCGTGTAGAGCCAGCCCGTGAGGCCCAGGCCGGCCACGCACAGCAACAGGGCCAGCACCATCCAGCCGCCCAGCGGGTTGTGGCCGATGTAGCGCGGCTCGCGGCGCTGCAGCAGCAAGCGCAGGTAGGCCAGCGTGGCGCGCGGCGTGCACACGAACTGCACGAAGCGGGCGCGGTCGGCCTGATCGGCCCGCGCGCTGCCGAAGGCGCCCCACAACAGCCGCGCCAGCACGATGGCCAGCGCCCCATAGCCGGCCGGCTGGTGCAGGCCGCCCAGCCACCACAAGCCCAGCGTGGACAACGCCACTGACAGCACCAGACCCCCGTGCAGGCCGCGCACGGCCACGCTCCAGACCTTCACGGTCGGCACGCCGTTCATGCGCGCGGCCTCACTTCGGCGTGGTCACGACGGCCAGAGTCCTGGGGTGGAAGAAGACCTCGACCTTGTTGTTCTTCGCGTCGCGGCCATAGACCTCGTAGCAGCCGTTGATGACCTTCACGCGGCTGACTTTCCAGCCCTGGTTGGCGAGCTGGCGTTCCAGTTCCGCCTGCGGCCTCCAGTCTTCCTTGGTGATCGGCTCGCACCTTTCGGCGTGTTCCTGGGCCTGCGCGGCGGCCGCGGTCAGCAGGCCGGCGCACAGGATGAGAGCGGACTTCATGGCGGTCATGTTTCGTTTCCTTTTCAAGGGTTCAGCGCGGCTGGCCGGTCAGACGTCGGCCCACATCCGCAAGAGGTTGTGGTACGTGCCGGTGAGGCCGACGACGGCCGCATCGGTCTCGCCCACGGTGTTCCGCAGGTGCATCAAATGGCTGTCCATGTCGAACAGCAGGCGGCGTTGTTCGTCGCTGCGCACCATGCTTTCGAGCCAGAAGAAGCTGGCCAGGCGGTGGCCGCGCGTGACCGGCTCCACGCGGTGCACGCTGGTACCGGGATACAGCACCATGTCGCCGGCCGGCAGCTTCACGCTTTGCGTGCCGAAGGTGTCTTCCACCTTCAGTTCACCGCCGTCGTATTCGTCAGGTTCGGCCAGGAACAGCGTGCAGCTGATGTCGGTGCGCACGCGTTCACCCAACGTGCCGGGTACGAAACGCACCGCGTTGTCGACGTGGTTGCCGAACGCATTCGCGGTGCCGCCGTAGCGGTTGAACAGCGGCGGAAAAACGCGCTTGGGCAGGGCCGCCGAGAAAAACACCAGGTGCCGGTTCAAGGCACCCAGCACGAGCTGCTGCAGCGCCTTCGCCTCGGCGCTGTCTTGCGCCAATTGCTCGTTGTTCTTGGCTTGTGCCGACTGCCTGCCCGCCGTCACGCGGCCGTCGCCCCAGGTGGCGCGGTGCAAGAGCGCTCGCGCCTGGCGCAGTTCGTCCACCGACAGGACTTCCTTGACGTGCAGCAGCATGGTTTTCCTGTACGCGGCAGTGGGCTCGCAGCCGGCTAGAAACGCGCGGTCATCGTGGCCTGCACGCTGCGCCCGGCACCGGGGATGTAGTGCGCGCTGTACAGGGCGTCGGCATAGAGCTTGTTGCTGGCGTTCAGCACGTTCAGCTTGAAGCTCTGGCCGCGGTGGACCGTGTATTCGGCCATCAGGTCGCCGGTGACGAAGCGCGGCGCCACGATGCCGGCCGGGTTGCGGTTGGGCGTTTGCGAACTGCGCGCGTTCAGGCCCCCGCCGAAGCGGAAAGCGTCGGTGAACTGGTAGGTCGCCCAGATGGTGCCGCTGTGGCGCGGCGTGACGGACGAGCGCGTGCCCTGGCCTTCACCCACACCGGCCACCGACCCCGGCGCGCCGACGTCGATGCGCGCCACCGGGATCCAGGCGTAGGAGCCGAACACCTCCAGCTGCGGTGTGACACGGCCGGCCAACTCGAATTCCAGGCCCGCCGCATGGCGCTTGCCCGACAGCAGCGCCTGCGTGGCGGCGCTGTCTGAATCGCGGTTGCGTTCGTTGGTCTTGATGCTGTAGAAGGCCGCCGTGCGGGCGCTCATGCGGCCGCTGAACAGATCGAACTTGCCGCCCACTTCATAGTTTTCGCTGCCCTCGGGCGGCGTGTTCTGGGTCTGGTCGTCGTACTGGTAGGTGTCGCCCGAGGTGTTGAACGAGGTGCCCCACGAGGCGTAGTACGAAGCCGCATCACTGGGCTGGTAGAGCACCCCGGCACGCTGGCTCCACAGCTTGTCCGCGCGGCCGCGGTTGCTCAGTTGCGCGCCGATGGCCACTGGCGGCACGGCCGTGCTGGTGGCCGTCTGGAAGGTCTGGTAGCTGCCTTTGAAATAGTCCCAGCGCAAGCCGCCCAGCAGCTTCCAGGTGGGTGTGATCTGGACCAGATCCTGGGCATACACGCCCAGCGCCTTGGCGTCAAAAGCAGCCGCCTGGCGCTTGATGCGCAGGCTTTCGTCGACGCTGTTGGTGTTGGCCGAGCCGATCATGATGGGCGTGGCGTTCTTGTTCAGCGTCACGCCGGTGGGCAGCACCATCGCGTGGTTGCGGAAGACCTCGTGGGCCGCATCAACGCCGGCCAGCACATGGTTTTCCAGGCCCAGCCACTTGAAGGGCTGGCTGTAGTCGCTTTGCGCGTAGGTGGTGGCCATGTCCTGCACCTTGTTGTTCGGACCGTTTTCGGTCAACAAGGTGCCGTTGGTCACGGTGTTCAAACCCTGTGCGCCCACGAAGCGGATGGTCCCGGCGCGCTGGTCGCGGTCGTAACGGCCGCGCCGCACTTGCGTCTTCAGTTCGCCGCCATCGGCGAAGCGGTGCGTGTGGCCGAAGCTGGCCAGCGCGGCCTCACTCATGTTGGTGTCGCTGGCGGCCTGGTAGTAGGCGTGGCGCGGGTCCAGGCGGGTGTCGATGGTGGACGGGTTGGCCGTGGTCTGCGTCGAGCTGACGCGGACCCAGGGCAGGCCGTAGTTGATGGCGTTGTTGTTGTGCAGGAAATAGCCGGTCAGCACGAATTCGTCGGCGGTGCCGATGCCCCAACGCAGGCTGGATGCCAGGCCTTGCTTGTCGAGCCTGTCGGTGCCGCCACCGCCGGTTGCGCTGTTGACCATGGCGTTCAAACGCCAGGCGGCGGTGTCGCCCAGCTTCACGTTGAAGTCGCCGGTGAAGCGCATGAAGTCGCCGGTGCCGGCCGTCAGGTTCACCTCGTGGGCGTCGCTCAGGAAAGGCAGCTTGCTGACCTGGTTGACGACGCCGCCGGTGGAGCCGCGGCCGAACAGCATGGATGCCGAACCGCGCAGCAGTTCCAGGCGGTCGTAGCTGAAGGTGTCGCGTTCGTAGAAGGCCGGGTCGCGCAGGCTGTCCACATAAATGTCGCCGCTGGCGGCCAGAGAAAAGCCGCGCAGGCGGATGTCTTCCTCACCGCCCTCGGCGGCCATGAAGCTGACGCCGGCGGTCTGGTGCAGTGCCTGTTTCAGGGTGTCAACGCGGCGGTCTTCCATCAGCTTCTCGGTCAGCACGGTGACCGACTGGGGGATGTCGCGCAGGTCCTGGTTGCCCTTGCCGATGGTGCTGGTGATGGCGCGCACCGAGGTGGCGTCGGTTTCGGCCTGGGCCTTCACGGAAATCGGCTGCATCGTGGTTTCGGGCCGGGCGGCGGCCGGCGCAGCAGGCGCTGGCTGGGCCAGGGCCGAGAGGTGCAGCAAGCCGAAGCCGGCGGCCAATGCGCCCAGCGGCAACAGGTGGCGCGGCGCGGCCGGGCTGTCAGCAGACGCGGGGCTGGGCTTGGGCGGGGTGGAGGATGGATGGGATTGACGCGGCACGGTGCTGTCCTTGAAGGGCTGGGGCACGGGCTGGCGAAGGCTTGCTGGTGCGGTAAGTGGATGACGAAAAAAGGGCGGTCGAAATCGGCCGCGAACTACTTGGTGAGGATCAATTTCCCCAGTGCGGTCTGCTTCAGGCGGTAGAGCGCGCCGCGGTGCTCGATCTGCAGTTCTTGCGCGCCGCCAAACAGGCGGTCGCTGTTCATGCGGTGCACGCCGGGCGCGGCCGGGTGCAGCGGCAGCGGCGCAGTGGGCACCTGCGCCAGGGCGGCTGCAGCGCTTGGAGGCGGCTTGGTCATGGCGTGGGCGTCAGCGCGCCGCTTCGGGTTCGCTGATGAAGCCGATCTTGTTCAGGCCGGCCTGGCCGGCGTCGGCCAGGGTCTGCGCCACATAGCGGTAGGCCACGCGCTGGTCGGCGCGCAAATGCACCGCGGGCTGCTGCGGCTTCCTGCCTTCCACCGCGAAGCGTTCCTGGGCTTGCGCCCGCGTCACCGCCTCGCCGTTCCAGAACAGCGCGCCGGCCGCGTCGATGGCGAATTCGATCTTCGCCGGCCGCAAGTCATTCACCTGCGAACTGGCCTTGGGCAGTTCCAGCTTCACGGCCTGGGTCAGCAGCGGTGCGGTGACGATGAAGATCACCAGCAGCACCAGCATCACGTCGATCAAGGGCACCATGTTGATCTCGGACATCGGCGCGCCGGCGTGCTTGGAATCGAAACTGGCGAAGGCCATGTCAGGCCCCTGCGACGGCGGCAGCGACCGGCGCACGAGCGGTCAGCGGGCGCACCTTGCTGGCGCTGGCAACGAGCGCCGCATGGCCCAGCGTGTGGCCGATCGAATGGCCCATCGACACGAAGGTGTGCAGCTCGTACGCGAAGGCGTCAAGCTTGGCGGCCAGCACGCGGTTGGCCCGCGTGAAGGCGTTGTAGCCCACCACTGCGGGTATCGCCACGGCCAGGCCCAGGCCGGTCATGATGAGCGCTTCACCGACCGGGCCGGCCACCTTGTCCAGCGTGCCGGTGCCGCTCATGCCGATGGCCACCAGCGCGTGGTAAACGCCCCAGACGGTGCCGAACAGGCCCACGAACGGTGCGGTGGCACCCACCGTGGCCAACAGCGCCAGGCCGTTTTCCATGCGCGTGGTTTCTTCGTCCAGCACCTTCTTGATGGTGCGGGTGACGAAGTCGCTGGCAGAGCCGGCTTCTTCCAGTTTGGCCGCGCCGTAGCGGGCGTGGTGCGCCTGGGCCTGCATGGCATGCGAGGTGAGGTGCGAAAACGGATCGCGCGCGCCGTGGGTGCTGATTTCGGCGGCCACCGCGTCCAGCGAAGTGGCGTTCCAGAAGAACGCCAGGAAGCCCCGGCTGCGTCCCTTGCGCAGGAACTGCGTCGCGCCCTTGATGGCGATGATCACCCACGAAGCGATGGACATCGCGATCAGGATCAGCAACAGGCCCTTGCCGACCGGGTCGGCCTGGGCGATGAAGTGGCCGAAGCCCAGGTTGGCGACATCTGCGTTCACTTTATTTCTCCAGTTCGAAATGGATCGGGATGCGCGCCCAGCCCTCTACCGGCTGGCCGTTTTCGGTGTGCGGCTTGAGGCGCGATTTCTGCACGGCGGCCAGCGCCGCCTCGTCCAGCCGGGCATGGCCCGACGACGTGTCGATCTGCAACTGGCGCGGCACGCCGCTGGTGTCGATGTAGGCCCGCACGATGACCAGGCCGGCCTCACCGCTGCGCCGCGACTGGCGCGGGTAGACCACGGCCGGCGGCTCGGTGAACAACACGGCCGAAGGCGGAATCAGCTTGGGTGCGGGCGGGGCCGCAAGTGGCGGGGGCGCGGTCACCACCACCTGTGCAGCCACCACCGCCGGCACTGCAACGGGCGGCGGCGCGGGTTCTGCCGGCACCGTGAAGGCTGCCGGAGCGGGGCTGGGTGCAGCGGCCATCGCCGGCACGGGCGTTGGTGTGGGCAACGGTTTTTGCAGCGTCGGCGGGGGCGGCGGCGGCGGTACAGCCAGCGGCACCGGCGGCGCGTCCACGGCGACCATGTCGATGAAGGTCGGCAAGGCCTGCGCCACCACCTCGCGCACGGCAGCAATCTGCAGCAGACCCCAGGCACCGGCCACATGCAAGGCCAGGATCAGGCCGGCCAGGCCTCGGCGCTGCGCGGGTGTGAGTTCAGCCGCTTCGGCCGACGGCAGCGGCGGCAGGCCACGGCCCGCCCCAGAGGGAGTCGAGAACAACACAGCAGCAGGCAAGGTGGAGGGCACGGAACTCGGATGGATCGGTTGCAGCGAAGAAATAGTAACACGAATGGGAATGATTCTTATTACTAAATGACTCGGCAAGCCACCGCAGGTTCCGGCCGAAGGTGAACGAAGATTTATCATCCAAGCCGATGCAAGCCAGCCCACCCGATCTCGCACAGGTACGCCTGGACAACGCGCTGGCCCTCTTCGAAGAATTCGTTCGCGCCACGGCGCGCCATGCCGACGCAGCCACGCTGCGCGGCCTGGAAAAGCGCTTCGCCGAGCGGATCCAGATCCAACCCAGCTACTGGAGCCAGATCAAAGGCCGTTCGCGGCAGATCGGCGAAAGGCTGGCCCGCCAGTTTGAGCTGCTGTGCAGCAAACCCGCCGGCTGGATGGACACACCGCACGGGGCCGCCGGCAACGCTGCGCCGCGCGGGGCAGCGGCCGCGCAGCCGCTGGCCAGCGTGCCAGACGCTGCCGAAGAACTGGCCCCGCGCGACGACGACGAGCGCTTCATCATGGGCCTGGTGCTGACCTTTTACCGCCGCCACCCGCAGCGCGCCCGCACCCGCTTGCTGGACCTGCTGGGCGAAGTCTTGACCGCGCCCGCTGCGGGTGCAGCACCGCCCACTGCAGCCGCCCCGCCCCCGGTCACGCCGCCCAAGCTGGCCCCCGGCGTGGTGCGCAAACCGCCGCCACCGCCCGCGCCGCCGGAAGACCCGCGCGACCTGTGGCTGCGCACCCAGACCGGCGTGGCCCCGCTGAAGCGCAAGCCTTGACCGTGCGCCGCTCAAGCCGTGGGCGTGATGGGCATGCAGTTTGAGCAAAAACACTTGCGCTTTGATAATGCCTTATTTATCATTTGCGCAAGCCTGTCAACATCCAGCCCCGCCAACCGGTGAGGCCCAGTCCCACAGCCGATCCACCCCACCCCGGAGTCCCATGCACCTGTTCCTGTTGCACACCGCCCGTCGTCGCAGCCCGCAACAAGCGGCCTCTGTACGGCAGGGCGTTCGGTCTGACCGGAACGGGCGCATGGCGGCCCGCAAAGATGGTGCTCCGCCCGGGGTGCCGGTGAGTTGAACGCCTGCGGCACGCGCCGCAGATTGTGCCAGCTCATCACGGCCCGGGTTGCAGCAGCAACCCGGGCCGTTTGCATTGCGGCTCACGCTTTTCTCAGCCCCGCCCCAAGGAGACCCCATGAAGTTCACCCTCAAGCTCAGCAAGCCGCGCAATCCCTTGGTGGCTGCCAGCCTGCGACGCAAGGCCGGCAGCCACCAGCCGTGTGGCGGTGCCCGCCGCCAGCAGGCCCAGAACGCCATGCGCCGCGAAATTGCCGCCGGTGCCGACCGGTACAAGCCCAGCCCCTGAACCGACGCCGAAAGCCGACCGCGCGCACCGCCCGGCGGCTGCTCCAGGAGAGCCATCATGTTGACGACCGACGACCGCCATGCCGCCGAGCTGTACGGCGACGACCCTGGCGACCACCGCACGCACAGCACCCGCCTTTGGGCCAGCGCCCTGTTGCGCGCCGGCAGCCGCCTGCTCGACGGCCTGGCCAGCCGCTTGGCCCCCGCGCCGCGCGCCACGCCAGTGGAGCGCGTGATCGAGTACCACGCCGAGGCCGGTGCCCCGGAAGGTGCCCTGTACGTGGACGGCCGGCTGGTCGGCTATGTGCTGGGCGTGACGCGGCTGTGATCCGGCCCGGGGCCTGCGCGGCGCTGCCGCGCAGGCCCCCAAGCCCACGCCCAAGCCCACGCCCTGGCCCACGCTCAAGCCGCCCACCGCCACGCCGATAACCGGGTGACGGGCCGTGCCCGCTCATCCCGCCTCGCCCCCCCATGTCCAAGCACCCGCGTTTCATCCATGCAGCCCCCGACGATCTGGCGCAGTGGGTGCGCCTGTTCGATGCGGCGCAATTGCCCATCCTGGCCAGCACGGCCACCGAACTGGATGCGCTGCGGCTGAACGAAGACGCGGTAGATGCGCATGTGCTGGCCGAGGTGGTGGCCAACGACCCGCTGATGACCCTGAAGCTGCTGGCCCACGTGGCGCACCTGCGACGCAGGCGTGAAGGCAGTGACACGGAAACCGTGACCGCAGCCTTGGTGATGCTGGGCATCTCGCCCTTCTTCAAGACCTTCGGGCCACAGGCCGCGACTGTGGAAGACCAGCTGGCCGATCAAGCCGCCGCGTTGGCCGGCTTCCAGGACGTGCTGCAGCGCTCGCGCCGCGCCGCACGCTTCGCCATGGGCTTTGCCGTGCACCGCATGGACTACGACGCCCCGGTGATCCACGAGGCCGCGCTGCTGCACGACTTCGCGGAACTGCTGCTGTGGCTGCGCGCGCCCGAACTGGCGCTGCAGATCGCGCAGCGCCAGCAGGCCGACGCCACGCTGCGTTCAGCCGCCGTGCAGCGCGAGCTGCTGCATGTCGAGCTGGACGAACTCGAACACGCCTTGATGTTGGCCTGGCGCCTGCCGGCGCTGCTGGTGCAGATCACCGACGAGCACGCGGCCCAGAGCACCCTGCAGATGCGCAATGTGCAGCTCGCCATCCGCCTGGCGCGGCACAGCAGCGGGGGCTGGGACAACGCAGCCCTGCCCGACGACCTGCAAGACATTGCCGAATTGCTGAGCATCTCGCCGGACGCCGCGCAGCGCCTGGTGCTGGAAATCGACGCCGAGTGAGCCGCCGCCGCGTTCAGCGGCGGGCGGGCTTCAAGGTCGCTGCGCGCTGATCGTGACTTCAACCCGGCGATTGGGCAGCAGGCATTCCTGCAGTTCGGCCCGGCGCGTGAAGCGCGCTTCGCAACCCTGGACCTGCTGCTTGTCGCCACCGGCCCCGGTGGTCATCAGCGCGGGTGACAGACCCAGCTGGGCCAAGGCCGCCTTGACGGTGGCCACCCGCTGCTCGGACAGCCACTGGTTGTAGTCGGTCTTGCCGGTGCCGTTCAGGCGGTCGGCGTGGCCGGTCAGCTGGATCGACTGGACGACCAGCTTCTCGCGCTGGAGGCGCTGCACCAGGCTTTCCAGCTGCACCACCGAAAACGGCCGCATGTTGCCCGCGTCGTGGCGGTCGAAGTTGAACAGCACGCCGGCCGACAGCAAGAACGCTTGCACCGGTGCCGGTGTCGGCAGCGGAACGGGTACGGGTACAGGTACGGGTACGGGCAGGGGCAGGGGCACAGGCAGCGGGACCGGCACGGGCGCACGGACCAGCGGTGCCGGGGCGGGCACAGGCGCGGCGGCTGGCGGCGGCGGGTTGCAACGGTCCGCCATTTCCTGCGCCTCGTTCAGCAGATCTTCGGCGATCTGCACGTAAGGCTTGGCGTGGCGCCAGGCCTGCTGCTGGTGTTCGTTGCCGGCGTGCACCAGTTCGACCTCGGCGCAGGCCACCTTCTGCTGCGCGCAGCGGTCGCCGGCGTGGCCGCGCAGGGCGCCAGCGCGTTCCCACAGGTCGGGCCGCAGGCGCGCGGCACCATTCACCAGCGGCGTTTCGCTGCCCAGCGCGCTGCCACGCTCCATGCCCTGGATCAGCTTTTCCGACTCGGTCATCGCGGCTTGCGGAAAGGCGCTGCGGTCGTTGCGGGTGTACTCGTGGAAGCTGACGTCCAGCCAGCATTGCGCCTTCGACAGGTGGTAATCGCGGACCGGCCGGCCGGTGTCGTTCAGCTTCTTGATGCGGCCCTGCAAGGTTTCGTAGGCACGCAGGTCGGCCTGGATGGCTTCGTCGGTGATGCGGGCTTGCTGAGGCGCAAGCTGCGTCGCCGATGTCGCGGGCGTCGTCTGTGCGAGCGCTGCCAGAGGCAGGCAAGCCATCAGCAGCGCGGCATTCCAGCGCGACAACAACAGGGCGGGCGTGGGGTGCATGTTCATCGGTCGAGGCTCCTGTTGACCTGGCGGTCACGGCCCTTGAAAAGGTTCTCGTCGAACTTGAAGCGCAGCCGCAGGTAGGCCCCGCGGCGGGTGTACTCAAAGCCCGTGAGATCGGCGTCGCCCGAGAAGCCGGCGGCGTTCACGCCGGCCGACAACCACAGATTGGTCTGCAGCAAATAGCCCACTTCGGCACCGTAGGCCGTCTGCCGGGCGGCGTTGCCACCCAGTTGCGCGGCGGCCATCACGCCCACGTCCCAGCGCTCGGTCACGTCGTAGACCAGGCGGGCGGCCAGCAGTTGGGCGTGGAAGGCACTCGCCACGCCACCTTCCAGGCGGTCGGTCTGCCACTTGCCGGCCACGCGGCCGCTCATCCACCATGGGCGCGTGGGGTGGTAGTCGGCGGTTGTCGAAACGATCCAGGCGCGCGAGCGCAAATCGCCCACCGCCGCATTGCTGGCGTCGCGTTCGGTCTTGTATTCCACCTTGCCCAGCGCGTTGATGCGGTTGGTGTCGGTGTCGCGGTAGGCCAGACCCAGCTGCGCACGGTCTTGCAGCACATCGCCGCGCGCGGCGTAGTCGGTGACCAGCAGGTGGTTGCGGGCCAGCAGCGTCCAATCGCGGTCCAGCTTGCGGGCCAGCATCGCCTGCCACAGCGTCGTCGTGAAACGGTCGTTGTCGGGGGTGCTGCTGATGTCGCCAGAACGGCGCAGTTCCAAGCGGGTGCTGGCGCGCCACAGCGGGTTGGCCGACCAGTCCACACCAGCACTGATGGCGTTGACCGCGGCCGTTTGCCCGCTGATGACGCGCAGGTTCTCGAAGGCCGTGCTGACGCGCCAACCCTCGGCCACGTTCCAGGTGTTGCGCACGCCGGATGCCAACTGCAGATCACGGCCCGACATCGCGTCGCGCAAGCGGTATTCGCTGAAAGCCTGGGTGTCGCGCAGGTAGCTGCTGTCCACACCGACGATGAAAGCGCCTGCGCTGCGGCCGGTGTCTGACACGCCGCTCAGTTGCACCCAGCCGCTCTGCTGTTCATAGCGGCCGTACAGCCGCGTGCGTTCGGCCACGGTGACGTCGCCGCCGAACGAGACGCGCCGGCGGCGGTCGCCCGACACATCGCCTTCGACCTCGCCACCCAGCGTGACGCGTTCGTTGACGCGGTAGCCGGCACCGAACTTCACCGTGGTGCTGGCTAACTTCGTGCCGGCGGCCAAGCTGCTGGCGGCGCTGCCGAGACTGCCTTGCTGGATGACCGGCAGGCCGGTGGCCGGATCGACCACCTGGTTGCCGTAGCCCAGAGCACCGCCACCCGAACCACTGCCGATGCCGCTGCTCAGGCCCTGCGTCTGGTCGTAGGGCCAGGCCAGCGCGCCGTTGCCTTGCGTGCCGATGGTTTCGCGCGCGGCGCGGATGCTGGCGGCCAGCGTCAGGTTGGCCGTGGTCGCCCAGCGCAGGCCGACGGCCACTGAAGAGCGGTCGCCGCCACCGGCATTGCGGTCTTCGCTCTTCAGGCCTTCGGCCAGCAGGCGCACGCCTTCGGTCAACTGGTAGCCGCCCTTGGCGTAGACCTCCTCGCGGCCGCCGTTCAGCGGTGCAGCCGGGTTGTTGAACAGCGCAGAGGACTTGCCGTAGAAGAGCCGGGCGTCGGTGCGTTCGCCCTCATGGACCAGTTCGGCGCGCACGGCCTTGCCGCGCACGTCGCCGATGCGGCCGGCCAGCGCGGGTGTGGTGCTGGTGTTGGTCGGGTTGGTGTTGACGGTGCTGGTGCTTTGCGCGCCTTCGATGACCAACGCCGTGCGCTCGGCCAGCTTCACCGTGAGGTTGGCGCTGGCCAGGTCGTAGGCCGCCAGCGGGTTCTTGTCGGTGACCAGCGAGCCGCCGACTTCGACGGTCGGGTTGACGCGCCACTGCCCGTCACCACCCGCCACCCAGAACGGCGTGCCGCCCTGATCGACTTCGTAGCTGACGCGCAGCGTCACCGGGTTCAGGTTCTCATCGACGCTGGGCAGAAAACTGGTCAACAGGATGCGGCCGGAGAAGGGCTCGAAGGTGTAGTCCACCAGCCGCGCCAGTGCGCGCACGCTGACGATGCGCGAAGGCTGGGTGCGGTCGCGCACCAGCACCTCGACTTTCTCGCTGCCTTCCAGCACGCCGTTGTTGCGCAGGCCGTAAGGGCCCGATCCCTGGCTGGCGATCTCTTCGACGACCTGACGCAAGGAATCGCGAAAGGCAAACACATTGCCCGTTAGCGCGCCTGCTTCGTGGTGCAGGCGCACGCCGGTGGCGGTGCGGTTGTAGTTGCCCAGGCTGCGCTGCTTCAGCGCGGCCACGGCGCCCTGGCCGATGGGTTGCGTGAACCCGTCGCTGGTGACGAAATCGCCGTACAGCGCGTAGCTCTTGTTCTTGTCCACACGCACGTACAAACGGTCGCCCGAACGCGCGTCGAAGCTGCGCAGCGAGGCGTCGCCGTAGACCGGGTAGATCTCGTCGGGCCGCACGTCGCGCAACAGGCGGGCGCGGGTAACCTTGTCGCTGTCGTAGGCCGCCGTCAGCAGCAGGTCGCCACGGATGGTGCCCTTCAGGTAGAAGGCCGCGCGGCCGGCCACGGTGTTGCGCCCGCCATTGAACTGGCGCGACCAGTTTTCCAGTTCCTGCTCGAAACCGTCGTTGCGGCGCGGCTGGTTCAGCACGCCCTTGTTGCGGAAGTTGACGATGCCTTCGATCAAGCCGGCCGCCACCATCGGCCGCAGTTCGGGCACGAAGCTGATGACGCCGGCTGCTTCCTCAAAGCCGGCGCTGATGCGCAGGCGCACGTCTTGTGCTTCGGCCGGCGCCAGCAGCGTGAATTCGGCAACGCCAGCTTCGACCTTCAACTGCACGCCGGGCGTGACCTTGTCCGCGTCTTGCCGGCGCGGGCCCAGTTCATCGGTGCGTGCGCCCGGCAGCAGGATGCGGCCGCCCGAGTGTTCGATGGTGATGAAAACGGTCTGCTGCAGCGGCTTGCCGTCGCGGTCGAAGAGCCGCACTTTCAGCTTGACGGGCGTCTGGCCGTCAGCCGGCACGGCATCGCGGTCGACCTCGACCAGCACGCGCGCCACGGCCTCGTTGGCAGCATAGTTGACACCGGCCTGTTCACCACGGAACAGCGTGGGAGGCTGGGCATCGGTGCCCGGTGCGCGCGGGTACAGGACGGCCACGCCGGCCGTGCTGGCGGTGTAGCGCACATCGGTGGGCGAGCCGGCCGGTGGCTGGGTCTGGGCTTGCGCACCGAGGTGCGCGGCCAGCGCGAAGACGGTCAGCGTGAGCGACTTGCAGCGCACGCGGGAAGCGATGGGGGTGCGGATGCGGATGCGGAAGCGTTCAGTTCGTGCCACGGCCGCCTCCGGTTTCAGGGACACGCGGCTTCGGTACCGACTGGTTCGCGGCATCGGTCCCTTGTTGCGGCGACTTCGGCTTGCTGTCGAAGCGCAGCGCCGGGCCGCTCGGCTTTTCGGTTTCGGGTGCGCGCACCTCGCCCTGCGCGCGGCGCGCCTTGACCTGCTCCAGCACGGTGTTCGAGCAGCTGCCTTCAATGAAATCGGCGCGGTGCAACTCACCATTCTTCAGGTCCAGCCAAAGGCTGTCCGCGTCGCCCAGGTTGCGGTTGCTGGATGTGGTCAGGCGCGAACCGCGCGGCAGCGTCAGGCCGTCCACCTTCAGCACCGCGCTCTTGGCCGGAATGCCGCAGACGCTGTACTTGCCTTCGCTGTCGCTGATCAGCGTGGTGCCGTCCTGCAGCACCAGGCGCACGCCCGGGATGCCCAGCTCTTCGGGGTCCTGGATGTGGTTGTGGTTGCAGTCCACGAAGATCTTGCCGACCACGCAGGCCTCGGTGGCGAAGACGCCGCCGCTGACCTTCACGCGGTAGGCCGCTTCATTGGTGGCTACCGCGCCGCCCAGCGGGTTGAAGGCCGCATCGACGCAGCCGGCCGGCACGCCGCAAGCCTGGCCGCGTGCGCGGTTGATGCCGTCACCCTGCATCGCGCCGACGTTCACCCGCACGCGGTAGCGCAGCACCAGTTGCTTGCTGGCCGGCATCGCGCCGAGGTTGAAGGCCAGCGTGGGGCCGAGCCCGCCTTGCGGGTCCGCGATGGATTTTTCGCCCACCATGGCCGTGCCCTTGATGTAGGTGAAGCCGGCCGGCAGGCGGTCCACCACCGTGGTCTGGCGCGGTGCCGGGCCCGAGGTGACGCTGACCGTGATGGTGTAACGCACGGTGTCGCCGACCTCGGCCTTGGCCTTGTCGCCGGTCTTGCTGAGCGCGACGGCGCTGGGCAGCACCGGGTCCAGCGGGATGTGGTTGTGGATGATGTTGGCCCCCGCGCTGCCGCTGGTCAGCGTCAGGAAGTAGCGGGTGGCGGTGCCTGCTGCACCGACCGGCGCGCTGGCTTGCGGCTGCACCGCGTACACGGAACCCGTCCCACCCGCCGGCACCAAGGGCCCGGCCGTCGGCGCGATGGCCGTGGACAGGAAGGTGTAGCCGGCCGGCGGCGTGACGGTCAGGCCGAAGGTGCAACTCGCCGGGGCGCTGGGGCCGAACAGGAATTGATAGAAACCGTCAGCGCCCACGGTCATGGCCGCGCTGTTGCTGGTCAGCGTGTAGCCGCCCAGCGTGGCCCCGACCAGCGCGGTGCCGGGGTTCCAGCCGGTGCAGTTGCCCACCGGTGCCAGCGTGACGGTGGAGCCTGCCACCGGCGTGCGCAGACCCGAGTCGTAGACCACGCCACTGGGGTCCACCGGCATGCTCTGTTGCGGCAGTTCCTGGCCGGGTGCCAGGACCACGCTCAGCGCCGGTGCGTTGCCGGTGCCAACGCAAGAGCTGGCCGTGCCGTTGGCGGCGGCGTTGGTGTTGCAACTGGCACCGCTGGAGCCGGGTGCGGTTTCGCCGTTGACCGGGTAGCCGAAGACGATGCCCGAAGCCGGGTCGCGGAAGCGCACGGCCAGCGGCACGCCGGGCATCAGGCCGGTGACCTTGTAGGTGCCGTCGGCAGCGGTGGTGGCGCGGCCGACGATGGCGCCCGCGCTGTTGCCGTTGCTGGTGTCGATGATCTCGACCAGCCAGCCCGGCAGGCGGCGGTCACCGGCGTCCAGGATGCGCGGCGTGCTGCCCACGTCGTACCAGACGGTGCCGGATATGGCCGCCGACAGTTGCACAGCGGTCGGAGTGCGGCAGGCGTTCTGCAGGATGTTCTGCACGGCACCGGCCACGCACACGGGCAGCGCTGACGGGTTGTTGTTGAAAGCGTCGCGCTCGGCAGCCGACGGCCGGCGGGCTTCGATTTCGCCGCCGCCATCGACCATCACCACGTTGTCCACAGACGTGCCGGCCGCAGCGGCAGTCGCCACATTCACCGTGGCTGAAATCGTGCTGGCCGACGTGACACCGGCTGCGATGGCGATGCGGCTGGTGCAGCTGAAAATGCTGGCCCCGATGGCACCCACGCAGGCCCAGCCGCTGCCGGCGGGCGTGGCGGCCAGCGTCAGGCCGCCAGGCAGGCGGTCGCTGACGGTGACGACGCCGCTGCTGGCGATTTCGCCCGCGTTGCGCACGCTGATGAGGTAGTGGCCGGGGAAGCCGACCGTGAACTGGGCTTCGACAGCGCTTTTCGTGACGCGCAGATCGGGTGAATTCGCCAGTTCACCGAAGTTGTTGCCGGTGGCCTTGGCACCTGGGGTCAGCACGATGGCACCGATGCCCGAGATGGCCGTGGTCGGTGCGGTGGCGGTGCCGCCTGAACTGCCCGGCGTGGTGATGCCGTTCACGGTGCCGGCCGGCTGCGTGGGTTCGGTCACCGTGTAGGTGCCGGGGCGCAGGTTGGCAAAGCTGTAGCTGCCATCGGCACCCGTGAGCACGGTGAGGCTGACGGCGTTGCCCAGGTCGTCGGTGCCGGTCAGGACCAGTGTGACGCCCGAGAGGCCGGCTTCGCTGCCGTCGCGCACGCCGTTGTTGTTGTTGTCGGCGTACACGCTGCCGCTGATTTCAGCGCCCGGTACTTCGCCGAAGTTGTTGGCGCTGGACGTGGCACCCACGCCCAGGTTGATGGCGCTGATGGCGCTGGGCACGGTGGCCACTGCGGTGGCCGTGCCACCGGTGGAGCCGGGTACCGTGCTGCCGTTGACGGTGCCGGGCGGCTGCGCCGGCTCGTTCACCTTGTAGGCACCGGGTGCCAGGCTGGCGAAGCTGTAGCGGCCGCTGCTGTCGGTGGTGGTGCTGCGCGTGACGGTGCGACCTGCGGTGTCGATGCCGCTCAGTTCGATGGCCACGCCGGCGATGCCGGCCTCGCTGCCGTCGATCAAACCGTTGTTGTTGCTGTCCAGCCAGACCGTGCCGTTCAACAGGCCGTTGTTCGGGATCTCGGCGAAATTGTTGCCGGTGGACGCGGCACCCGATGTGGCCAGCACGATGCCGCTGATCACGCTGGGCGCAGTGGCCGGCGGCGTGACGCTGCCACCGGCGCTGCCGGCAATCGTCAGACCATTGCTGGTGCCGGCGGGTTGCGTGGGTTCGCTGACGGTGTAGGTACCGGGGCGCAGGTCACTGACGCTGTAGCTGCCGTCGGCGGCCGTGGTCAGCGTGCGCGTGACGGCGGTGCCGGTGTCGTCGGTGCCGCTGACGACAACTGCCACGTTCGGCAGGCCGGCATCACCCGGCGAGTTCTGCAGGCCGTTGTTGTTCAGGTCGAGGAAGACCGTGCCGCTGATGGCGACGGGCAGCAGTTCGCCAAAACGGTTGTCGGTGGAGTCGGAACCGGCAGCCAGGGGAATGCCGCTGATGACGCTGGGCGCGCTGCCCGGTGCGCTGGCGCTGCCGCCGGTGCTGCCGGCGGCCGTCTTGCCGTTCAGCGTGATCACCGCGCCGACCACCGGTTGCGTGGCCTGCTCGGTGACGGTATAGCCCGCCGGGCCGGCGGCCAGCAGATCGACGAAGCTGTAGTTGCCGTTGCTGTCGGTGGTGGCCGTGCGGGTGATGGACGTGCCCGCTGCGTCGATGCCCGAGAGCGTGACCAGCACACCGGCGATGCCGGCCTCGCCCGCCTGCCGCGTGCCGTCGTTGTTGGTGTCCAGCCAGACCGAGCCCGACAGCGTGCTGACGCGTTCGCCGAAGTTGTTGCCCGGCGAGCCGGTCACCGGCAGGTTGGGGATGGTGATGCCATTGGCGACGCTGCTGCTGCCCGGTGTGCTGCCGGAGTTGGTACTGCCGTCAGCGTAGCCCGTGGGCTGGACTTCGCACAGCGTGTAGGTCAGGCCGGCCGAGATGCCGCTGAACACGTAGTTGCCGCTGGCGTCGGTGGTGGTGCGCACCACGTCCGGGCCCGCGCACGAACCGCCCAGGACCAGGCGCAGGACGACGCCCGCGATGCGGCCGTCGGCACCACCCAGCGTGCCGTCGCGGTCGCGGTCGATGTAGACCGTGCCGCTGATCGGCGCGATCGGCAGTTCACCGAAGTTGTAGGCGGTGGCGTTCACGCCGGCGGCCAGCGCGATGGCGCTCAAGCTGTCGTTGACGGCGTTGCTGCCGCCCGAGGAGCCAGCCGTGTCCTTGCCGTCGTTGAAGACGCCGGCTGCGGCAGGGATCGCGCCTTCGGTGAGTGTGTAGCCGTTGCTGTCGCTTTGCAGCAGGTCGGCAAAGCCGTAGTTGCCGCTGGCGTCGGTGGTGGTGGTGCGCGTGAAGGTGGTGCCGGCGGCATTGGTGCCGCTGAGCGTGACCGGGACACCGGCGATGCCGGTTTCGCCGGCGTCGTGCACGCCGTTGTTGGTGTTGACTGACGCCAGTGGCGAGTAGTCGACATAGACAGCACCGGTCAGCGAGGCGACGCGCTCACCGAAGTGGTTGCCGGCTGAGCCGCCAGGAACCAGGCTGGCGATGGTGATGACGTTGGCACCCGGTGTGGCGGCCGACGAAGCGCCGGGGTTCTCGGCGCCGTTGGCATAGCCGACGGGTTGCACTTCGCAGATGGCATAGCTGCCGCCGACCGGCACATTGGGGAAGCTGTAGTTGCCGTTGGTGTCGGTGGTGGTTTGCTGCAGTTCGGTACCGGTGCACACCGCACCTTGCACCAGGCGCAACAGCACGCCAGGAATGCGGCCGTCGGTGGGCGTCGCGTCCAAGGTGTTGCTGGCGTTGCGGTCGATGTAGACCGTGCCGCTGATGGCCGCGACCTGCAGTTCACCGAAGTTGAACTGGGTGCCGTCAAGGCCGGCGCTGAGGTCGATGGCGCTGATGCGGTCGGTGTTGACGGCCGGGGTATTGGCTTGCGCCGTGCAGCCGCTGGTGCAGGCCACGCCGTTGATCAAACCCGGGTTGATCGGGCCGTTCAGCAGGCCGGTCGGCGAGGTCGGCAGAACCTCTTCCAGCGTGTACGGAATCAGCGGATCGAGGTTGCTGAAGCTGTAGGCACCGCCGGCAACGGTGGCGGTGCTGGCGACGACCGCTCCCGTGCTGGCGTTGCGCAGCGTGACGGCGGCACCGACGATGGCCGGGTCGGTGGCGGCGTCGCGCACGCCGTTGCTGTTCAGGTCGATGTAGACGAACCCCGACAGGCTGACGCGGCGCACTTCGGGGAAGTTGTAGTTCACGCCCTGGGTGTTGCCGGCCAGGGCCACCGTGGTGTAGCTGGAATCACCGGCCAGGCCACCGCTGACGAAGGTGCCACCGGCCGATGGTGCGTTGACACCGCTGGTGGGCGGCGCGGTCGGGCCGTTGTTCAAACCGGCGGGCTGGGTTTGGCTGACCGTGTAGCCGGTGACCAGCGACGAGGGCGGCAAGTCGGTGAAGCTGTAGTTGCCGTTGGCGTCGGTGACAGCGCTGCGCGTGATGGCGTTGCCGTAGAGGTCGGTACCCGTCAGGGTGATGGTGACGCCGGCAATGCGCGGTTCGGCGCTGGCCGCCTGCGGCACGCCGCCGTTGCTGCCGCTGCGCTCGCGGTCTTCGAAAACGGTGCCGCTGAGTGACGCGGCCTGTACCTGGGTGACGGCTGCTGCGCTGTCATTGGCGGGGTTCACGTCGATGGAGAGCGGCAGGCCGCCGCCGTCCAGGCCCGGTGCCACCGAGGCCGTGTTGGTTGCGTTCACGCCGTAAGGTGAGGTGAAGAATTCGGCCTTGGGTCGCGCCCACAGCGTCAGCACGACCGTGTTGCTGGCTGCGGCGCTGCCCGGGAAGGTGCCATTCAGCACGCAGTTGATGGTCTGCTGTTGGCCGACGGCGGTGATGGCCGCTGGCGTGGCCGTGCAGGCCGGTGTGCCCACGCTCAAGCCGGCAAAGCCACCGGCGGTGGCGGCGGGCGTGAAGCCTGCGCCGCTGACCCATTCGAAGTTGGCTGGCAGCAGGTCGGCCACGCGCACCTGGCTGGTGTTGCTGGGGCCCAGGTTCTGCACCGTCAGCGCGTACTGCACCGGCTGGTTGATGTTGACCGGGCTGGCCGTGATGCGCGCCTTGCTGATCGACCAATCGGTCTTGGGGAAGATCGACTCGTTGATGGCGGCGATGTTGTTGCCGGCCGTGGCCGCCACAAAACTGCAGCCGCCATTGGTTTCGTAGCCACTCGATTCATCGGCGCAGATGTGCGGCGTGTTGCCCACCGTGACCACCGAGGTCGGCCCGCTGAAGCTGAAGAGCAGGTCGAAGTTGACCTCGCTGGCCGGGTCCAGGAACCCTGCCGCGCCGTTGGCCAGGGTGCAGGTGACATCGCCGTTGGCACCGGCCGGCTGCGCACAACTGACGGTGCCGTTCTTGCTGGTGTCCAGGCCGAAACCGGCTTCCGCGGGCACGCCGTTGACCGATCCGGGCGCGATGCCGATCAGGGCCATCGAATAGGCACCGGCCGGCAAGGTCAGCCGGTCGATCATGAAGACGTTTTCGGCGCGCGACGGCCCGATGTTCTGTTCCCGGAAGCGGTAGCGCAGCGTGTCGCCGAAACCAAAGCTGGATTGGCCTGTGGGCAGCACGCGGGTGATCTGCTGCAGCAGGTCGATGCGCGGGTTCTGGATGTCGAGCACCACGCTCTGGCGGTTGTTCAGAACCGCGTCCGGGTGGTTGCAGACGTCGGTGACGCCGGCGGTGACTTCGCAGTTCTGCGCCGGGTCAAGCGCCACCCGGGCGGTGTTGCTGTGGTCGTTGGGCACTGGCACCGGCAAGGTCGCCGGCTTGATCAGCCGGGCCTGGATGTTGATGGTGTAGAAGTCGTAGCGCGACACCGTGGTGCCCGCGCCTGTGGCGCAAGTGACGGCCCCTGTGGCCACCACGAACGAGCAGTTCATGGCAGGTGAACTGCCGCTGCCGAGAGCGCTTGCCGAGAGCACCAGGAATTTGTCGGTTGGCAGCGTGTCCGTCACGGTCAGCGGACCGGTCACCTGGTTCGGGCCGAGATTGCGCGCCACGATGGCGTAGTTCACCACCTGACCGATGCGCGCGGCGGCCGGCGGATTGACGATCTTGGACGTCACCGCCGGATCGCTGCGGCCGGCCACGGTAATGGCTGCGGCGTCGCTGAGCGGCGCGCCTGCGGTGCCGGTCAGGATGGCGTCGGGCGAACTCAGGAAAGCCGTGTTGGTGAAGCTGCCGGCCTCGAATTGTCGATCCACCCGCACCACCACCTGAATACTGCTGCCAGGTGCCACGTCGGTGAAAGCGCAACGCAGGCTGCTGCTTCCCGCAGCGATGGCCTCACAACTGCCAGCGACGCCCGGGCTGAGGGTGGCCGTCACAGTCGGCGCAGGCGTCACGTATCCGGGGATGCCGGGGCTGGGCGACGGCACATTCAAGATGGCCGGCAGGGTGTCGGTCAGCACCAGCGTGGGTACCGTGCGCTGCACACCGCCAGTGGGCGTCGTCACCGTCATGCGCCAGTAGATCGAGTTGTCGGTGGCGGCCACGGTGGGTGCTGCGGCCACGCTGTCGAACCAGGCGGCACCGTCGCGCGACGATTCCTTGACGATCAGCACCTGCGCCTGCCCGCTGACGACCGGCGTGCCGATGACACTGGCGCTGGCGCAGTCGGCACCGCCGGCCTGGTTGCCGTCCGGCGGCTGCGGGCCGGCCGACGGCGGCAGGCCCAGGATGATCAAGGCCTGCGCGCCCGAGCAGGCGGTGTTGGTCAGCGTGGTCGGGCCGGTGATGGCCGCAGCGACGTGGGTGATGAGCCGCACGTTGAGCGAAGCGCCCACGGCGAGGGTACCGCCCAGCGTTCGCGCGCAGACGACCCGGCGAAAGCCGGTACCGCCGGAATCGACGACCCCGCTGCTGCACGTCCAGCCTGGCGTGACATTGTTGTTGACGCCCACGAAAGCTTCGTTGTTGGGCATCGTTTCAACGATGCGCAGCGGCGTGGCACCGGCGGCATCGGAGTAAACCGCCGCTGCCACGCCGTTGTTGGTGACGAAGATGTCGCTGTCGAGGTCGCTGTCGGCGGCGATCGGACCTGCCGTCTTGTACTTGGCGACGCTCAGGTCCGCATACGGCGACACGATGACGTACGGCACCAGCGTGAGGTTGTTCGTGGTGTCCGCATCGGTCACGCCGTCGGGCAGCACGCCGCCCGCAGCGGTAACGATCTCGACACCGAAGTTGCCGCTCTGCGCGCTGGACGGCGTGGTCAATGGCAGCACGAAGCTCTGGGAACCGCCGCCTGTAACGGTGGCGCTTGCACAGGTGACCAGGGTGCCGCTGACCCCGTTCACCACACCGGCGGCACCGAGGGAACATCCCGCAGGCAAGGGACCGATGACGAAGCCCGCCGGAATGGCCACGCGAACTTGGCCTCCGGTGGTGGATTGAGGACCATCGTTGACGTAATTGATCGTCAGGGTTTGTGGCGAGCTGGTGGGTGCCGGGGCCGGGAAGCTGCCGGTGGGCCGTGGGTCAGCGCCGTTGTTGACGACGAAACTCACCGCAGCCAGGTCGTTGCTGGGCTGGGTGTCGATGTAGTTGATGCCATCGGCTGCGATGGACGCGTTGTTTTGCAGCGCGCCAGCACCGGCCGCGGTCAGACGGCCTTGCAAGGTGATCGGGGCCAGATTGGCAAGCGGGCCGGCGATGGTGCAAACCAGCCGCCGTGCCGCGTTGGCGGCAGCCACCGAGTTGCAGCTGTAGCCCGGCGCCGTGTAGGCCGCCAGCGTGAATTCTCCCGCACCACCCGGGAACAGGTCGGTGATGGTGACCGTGGCACCTGAGGGCAGCGTGTCGCCCGCGAGCGTCGGCGTGAGCGTGAATGCCGGGCTTTGCCCGTTGACGAAGACGGCGCTGGGCGCAACGGTTTTGACGAGCGTCAGATCGCCGCCCGAAACGACGCTGAAAGAGTTCTGCGCCACGCTCACTGGCGGCCCGGCATTCGAGGCCGTTACCAGGCCGCCGCCCAATGCGCGCCCCGCCACTGAGAGAGCGAAGCTGCCGGTTGCGCCGGCAGCGCCAGGGTTGACGGCCGGGCAGGTGAGGGTCTGCGCCGACCCGGATGCACCAGCCAAGGAACAGCCAGCGGGCAGAGGGGCGACAATCTCCAGCTCAGCCGGCACGTTGACGACCACCGCTTCGGGGCCGCTACCGGAAAACCGCACGTAATTGACGGCTGACGCGACGGTTTGTCCGCGGCCGATTCGGGTGGGCAAATCGATGGAATTGACGGTCAGTGCAGCGTGGGCACCCCATGCGGGGGCCAGCAAACTCACGACGCAAGCCAGCCGGTGCCACCAAGGCAGTGGGTTTCGAGTGGATAAAGAGACAGCGCCCCTTGGAAGGTCTGCGCGATCTGATGAACCTTCATGGCCGAACGACAAATGCATTCCTGGGGCTGATGCTCAAACGGTTGCCGACGACATGGGCTGGCGAGGCACTGCGGATGCTAGTTGGGTCAGGCCAAACCTAACCTATGCTTTCTGAGGGCAGATGGCCCATCACATCGCGTTACAGCACCGTTGCGTTCGGTGCGAAAGTCACCGCCATGAATCAGCCTCTCGACAAATCATTCAACCTGGGCGTTGCACCTGTAACTTACGGCACCGGCGACCGACCGCCGCGCGGCGACTACAGCAAGGCCCGCAGCGACTACACCTGCGAACAGGATTGGTCGCGCTACACCGCCGCAGACCACGACGTCTACCGCCGCCTGTGTGCGCGGCAAATGCAGCAACTGCCTGGCCTGGCCTGCAATGAATTCCTGCAAGCGCTGCCGCAACTGGGCGTTACCGATCAGGTGCCGCATTTCGATGCGGTCTCAGCGCGGCTGCACAAGGTAACCGGTTGGCAAATCGTTGGCGTGCCGGGCCTCATTCCCGAAGAGGCATTCTTCGCCCTGCTGGCACAACGCAAATTTCCGGTGACCGACTGGATGCGCAGCGCCAGCGAATTCGACTACGTCGTCGAGCCGGATGCTTTCCACGATCTGTTTGGCCATGTGCCTTTGCTCTTCAATCCTGTCTTTGCGGATTACATGCAGGCCTACGGCGTGGGCGGGCTGAAAGCGAGTCAACTGGACGCCTGCGAATTGCTGGCACGGCTGTATTGGCACACGGTGGAATTCGGCCTGATTGCCACGCCGAATGGTTTGCGTGCTTACGGCGCTGGCATCCTCAGTTCTGCAGGCGAGTTGCGGCACAGCCTGACTTCGAGCGCGGCGCGGCGTTTGCCATTCGATTTGCCGCGCATCATGCGCACGCGCTACCGTATCGACAATTTCCAGGGCGGCTATTTCGTCATCGATTCTTTTGATCAACTCTTCAACGCAACCGCGCCAGACTTTTCGGCGCTTTACGGGCGCGTGCGGGACGACGTCAAGCGATTGGGCGAAATTCCTGCCGGCGTCATGCTGCCCAGCGAAAACGAAGTTCCCCGGTCAGTCTGAATTCGCCTCGCGAAGGCTGTGCAGCGCGGCCGAAAAAACCGCGGGGTGATCCACCAATGCCACATGGCCGCAGCCTGGAATCAGGCGGTTGTCGGCACCGGGCAATGCGGCTGCCGCACTGGGCAGAACCATGTTGTCGCAGTCGCTGAACAAACACCGTACACGTTGCACATGGGCCGGCGTTTCTTGTGCACGCAATTGCAGCAACCACGTCGAGCCCGGCCGCATTTGCCGCGTGTTGAGCGCGCTGCCGAATCGGGCCATCACCGTGCCCTGGTGTGGCGACGAAATCGTCAAGAGTCGGTGAGCGCGGTGGACGTCGGGCTGTTGCGCCCACCAGGCACGCCCGGCCAACCCCCCCATGCTGTGACCAACGATCACTGGGGCCATGCCGGTATGACCTTGCAGCTTGGTAACGGCTGCATCGATGATGGGGACGTAGTCGCTGATGGACGTGAAGTGCGGCGTCAGATTGACCGCGATGCATGGAATGTTCAGAACCTCCAGCCGCCTCTGCCAGTTGCACCAGATGCCGTTGTTGCAACCGAATCCATGAACCAGGACCATGCCACGGCGACCCGAGGGCGCCGGTGTCAACACACCACGCTCGCGGCCACCCGCAAAGGGGATGCGCCATGTCATCACCCGCCAATTGGCGCCCAACTCGCCCCACCATGCGCGAATCCAGCAGCGCCAAACTGGCACGGCCGCTGCACGGGGCGAGGCCACCGCCCGGGCGAGTGTGAATTCCAAGGCGAGGATGAAAGCGAGCACCAGGACCAGCGCAGCGGGGCCGGCCAGCGTCCAGAGGAACGCTGCGCGGCCCGGAACGAGAACGAACGCGCCCAGCGAAGCGCCGGCAGTCACCAACAGCGCCAGCCTCAACACCCAAGCCATCACGGGCCCCTGCCCTGCGCTTCGCTGCCCCTCGCCCGCCGTGGCAGACTGTGGTGGTGAGTGATTTGACCAATGCCATTCAGGGCCACCTTCAGACCGTCGAAGCGGAGCGCAAGCGACGGTCTCTCAGCCCGCAATTGGCGCAGCAAGTCGAGGAAGTGAAGCGTTATCAGCACGACCGATTCTCTGCGACCTATCGAGACCTGTTGCAGGGCCCGGCCTCGGGCAAGGCGGCGAGCTTTTTCCTTCAAGAGCTGTATGGGCCGATGGATTTCTCAAATCGAGACGCCCAGTTCTCGAGGGTAGCGCCCAAGATTGCCAGCCTTTTCCCTGGTGAAATCGGCCGTATTGTCTTGTGCTTGGCGCGATTGCATGCGCTGTCCGAACAACTGGACTCAGCGATGGGCGCGGTGGTTACCTCGATGCCGCTGTCAGCAGCTGCATATCGCCTTGCGTGGCAAACCGTGGGACAGGCCGATCTGCGCAGCCAACAGATCGGACTGCTGCAGGAGGTTGGTATGTCGCTGGCCAAGCAAGTGCGCAAGCCGCTGATCGGGGCGACGTTGCGCCTGATGAGGCGACCGGCCAAAGCCGCAGGCCTCGACAGCCTCCAAGCCATCCTGGAGTCCGGCTTTGATGCATTTCGAGAACTGCCTGATGCGGCGGAATTCGTTCAAACCATCGTCTCGCGCGAGCGTCATATTGCGGCCGTACTTTTTGCCAACAACAATTAGTACACGCGCACCGAAACAGGCGATGCGAATTGCAGAATCGAATATCGATTGCGCAAAGCAAAAAGCCCGGTCAAATTAATGACCGGGCTTCGCTTATAAATAGCCTGACAATGTCCTACTTTCACACGGGAACCCGCACTATCATCGGCGCAAAGGCGTTTCACTGTCCTGTTCGGGATGGGAAGGAGTGGGACCACCTTGCTATGGTCATCAGGCTTGACTGGTAACTCTGCTGTTCATTGAACAGCAAAGCAAAATTCATAGAGTCTATTCAGCAATGATTGCGCTTACCATTTGGCATAACTTGTCTGACTACTCAAGGCCCAAAGGCCATTCGTCAAAGTTATAGGGTCAAGCCTCACGAGCAATTAGTACTGGTCAGCTTAACGCATTACTGCGCTTCCACACCCAGCCTATCAACGTCCTGGTCTCGAACGACTCTTCAGGGGGCTCAAGGCCCCGGCAAGACTCA
>JANMZP010000068.1:0-2009 GCA_031383435.1 Betaproteobacteria bacterium
TGTCACCCACGAAGGCGAGCGCATGGTGCTGCCCGACAACAGCATCGCCACCCCGGGCTGGACCAAGCTGGACCTGGGCCTGCGGTACAGCCAGAAGCTGACCGGCAAACAGCTGCTGGTCTGGCGCACGGGCATCGACAATCTGGCCGACCGCCGAGCCTGGAAAGAGGCGCCCTACCAGTACGACCACGCCTACTTGTACCCACTGGCCCCGCGCACTTTTCACGCCTCGGTGCAGGCCATTTTTTGACCTGAGCAAGATTTCCCCGCTATACTCTTAGGCTCAATTCCTCGATAGCTCAGCTGGTAGAGCGCCGGACTGTTAATCCGTAGGTCCCAGGTTCGAGCCCTGGTCGAGGAGCCAAAAAACTCGTATTAAATCAAGCACTTAGAAGCGAAATCCTCTAGGTGCTTTTTCTTTGTCCCTTCGCTCTAGTGGGTCATGTAGCCACCATGTAGCGGCTGGTACATGCAAACAGGCGGCACGGACGGCCGATTCGGCGCCGGCCGACGCGGGGGTCATGCGGGATAGCTGATGCGTGGCTGTGGACGCATCCGCCCGCACCTCCCACTTGCTGCACCCGCGCTCCGGCATCGAACGGACGCGGCAGCACCCCGGACAAGCACACAGGGCGGCTGACCCGCCGGCCGTAGACCCGACGCACCATCGGCACTGTCCACAGGGCTTGTCGGGCGCGTTCCAGACGGCGTGAGGTTTCATACCGCCAGCGTAGCCTGCCCGTGGCTCAGGAATCTAGCGAGCTCCGCGGTGGCGTGGCGTTGTTGCGGATTCCGCAGGATGGACTGCCGTCATGCCCAAGCCTCCCCCAACGCCCGCGCCTGCTGCAGTACCAGGTCCACCGCCGCCTCCTGCTGGTCCGGCGGGTACTTGTACTTGCGCAGGATGCGCTTGACCATCAGCCGCAGCTTGGCCTGCACGCTCTCCCGGGCCGACCAGTCCACCGTCAGGTTGGCGTGCAGGTTCTCGGTCAGCTCGTGAGCGATCTTCTTCAGGGTTTCGTCGGTCAGCTCGCGCACGGCCGATTCGTTGTTGGCCAGCGCGTCATAGAACCGCACCTCGTCATCGGTCAGGCCCAACTGTTCGCCACGGCCGGCGGCCTCGCGGAACTTCTTGGCCATCTGCACCAGCTCTTCCATCACCTGGGCGGCCTCGATGGAGCGGTTCTGGTAACGCTGCACCACGTCGGCCAGCATGGCCGAGAACTTCTTGTCCTGCACCACGTTGCCGGCAAAGCAAGACTTGATTTCGCCCTCCAGCAGACGCTCCAGCAACTCCACCGCCAGGCTGGCCCATGCCCACCGAACGGGGGTGGCCCATCCGGGTGCACTCTTTCGTGCGCACACCTTTATGGTGTCGCCGCCACTGCTTACGCGAACACGGGGCGCGTCTCGAAAATGCGCCGCTCGACGGCAGCGTTGATGCAACATTCAGGGCTGCACCGGCTGCTGGCGGTGAACAGTCCAAGAAATCAAGGAGAGAACATGAGGAGACCCTTGCTGGGGCAGGCCGTTGGTGTTGCGGTTGGCACCCGTCTGCCCTGCCAAGGGAAGATCAACCATGCAATGCGTCCGAAGCCTTGAATCGGCCTTCGCTTCTCCATGAAGAACATCGCATCAGCTGATCTGAAGACGATCCTTCACTCGAAGCGTGCCAACATCTACTATCTTGAGCAATGCCGCGTGCTGGTGAAGGGCGGTCGAGTGGAGTATGTGACCAATGCCGGCAAGGAGTCGCTGTACTGGAACATCCCCATCGCCAACACGACCTCGATACTGCTCGGCACCGGCACTTCGGTCACTCAGGCTGCGGTCCGCGAACTGGCGAAGGCGGGCGTACTCTTGGGTTTCTGCGGTGGCGGTGGCACACCGCTGTTCGCGGGTGCTGAAGGTCCGCAAGACATTGTCTGGCTCCAGCCGCAGAGCGAATACCGCCCAGTCGAATACCTTCAGCACTGGGTGCGATTCTGGTTTGACGACAACTTGCGCCT